>JBILOZ010000066.1:0-10895 GCA_044374245.1 Sphingorhabdus sp.
CACGCCAGAGCCAATGCTGACAATGGTCTGCTGGCCTTCTGCGGAGCTAAAAACGACGATGCGCACGACACTGCGGGCGGCAGCGCTAATATCACTTGCGTCTGCATAGACCGGGGTCGCAGCGATCGCGCCGAGAACACATGCCAGTGCGAGCGCGAGTTTTTTAATGCGTGAATACAAGGATCGAACGACCATCATCGCGGTCCTTGCGCGGGTCGCGTTTCGGGCGGCGCGGGCTGGATATTCACACCGCCACGGTCAAGCTTGACCTCCACCGGCATGCCACCGACCTCGGCGTTCACGGTAACGCCCTCGCCTTGGTCTATCCGGACTTCCGCGTTGCCAACATCGACAGGAAATTCGCTGAGTTCCGGTAAATCCAACGGCTCAATCGGGCCTTCAGGGTCAGGCTGTTGACGCAGCTTCGGCCTTGCCTCAGGCGCCGCATTGCGGATCGACTGCGCCATGAAATCGCGCCAGATGCGCGCCGGCAAACCGCCGCCGTTAACACCGCGCAACGGGCTGTTGTCATCATTGCCAATCCAGACCCCGACCACGAGGTTACCCGCAAATCCGACGAATAATGCGTCGCGATTGTCTTGGCTCGTTCCTGTTTTGCCATAGGCCGGAATGGACAGCCGCGCCGCGCGTCCGGTTCCCTTATTGACCGTCGCACCCAGCAGATCGAGCAACATCCCGTGCGTACGACTGCTGAATGAACGTGGTCCGGAAAACAGCCACTCGATCCATCCTTGTTCTTCGCGTTTGATCGCGTGCGGTTCAACGGGCCATTGGTTCCCCGCCACACCGGCATAGGCAGCCGTCAGCTCAATCAGGGTCAGGCCCGAACTGCCCAGCGCCATGCTCTGGTCCATCGTCAATGGACTGCGCACGCCCAGATCCGTGGCCGCGCGCGCCACAGCTTCGCCGCCAACTTTTTGATACAGGCGTACCGCAGCCACGTTGCTTGACTGGGCAAATGCCTGCTCCAGCGTAATGTCACCGCGGTAATTTTGTCCCGAATTTTTGGGGCGATACGCGCCTTCATTAATCGGCGTATCGGCAATCAACGATTCCGGTGTCATCCCCGACCGGAGCGCCGCCAGATAGACAAATAGTTTGAACGTGGACCCGGGCTGCCGTTTTGCTTGTGTCGCGCGGTTGAACGCGGAATCCTTATAGCTGCGGCCACCGACCATGGCGACAACTTCGCCATTGGGGCGCATCGCAACGAGCGCGATTTGGGCATTGCCCACGGCGGATCGCGCAACAACCTTGCGGGCGATGTTCTGCAATCGCGCATCCAATGTCGTGGTAATCCTGACGTCGGCATAACCGCTGTCGGTCAGCAACCGTGCTTGGGGAATGGCCCAGTCTGCAAAATAGGTACCAGTCGGCAGCGTTTCCCGCACGCGAACGTCAAGCCGCGCGACCGGTGTCGCGTCGGCCTTGGCCCGCGTAATGACATTATTGGCGACCATTGCATTTAGTACCAATTGTGCCCGCTTCGCCGCCCGTTCGGGGTTCTTTGTCGGGGCAAGCCGCGATGGTGCCTGTACAAGTCCGGCAAGCATCACCGCCTGGCTGAGCGTCAGGCGCTCGGGTTGCCGGTAGAAATAATGTAAGGACGCTGCGCGCAGACCGTAGACATTGTCGCCAAAATAGACGTTCGACAAATAACGCTCAAGAATTTCGTCCTTCGTCAAACGCCCTTCCAACCAGAAAGCGATGAGCATCTCGCGCGCTTTGCGCGTCAGGCTGCGCTCCGGCGTCAGAAACGTAAATTTCGCGAGCTGCTGTGTAATCGTGCTGCCGCCCTGCGTCATTCCGCTGCCCGAAACATTCGACCAAAACGCCCGCGCGAGGCCGCGAGGGTCGATACCGAAATGCGAATAAAATCGGCGATCTTCGATAGACAAAAACGCCTGCACGACGTGCGGGGGCAGCGTGCCAACATCAACCGGCTTATCAACGATAGCCCCGTTCCGCGCGATTGGCGTGCCATCCGACGCCAGCAGCGTAATGCGCGGCGGTGCGATGGGCTGAAGCGATTTGGACAATGGCGCCGTAATCGCAAGCCACAATATCAACAATATGAACAGGCCAAGCAGGGCCGCACTGGTTCGGCTAAACCACCACCAGCGGGTTTTGCCCAAGATAAGACGCCGTGTCGACGCTGGCTTTGCATCGGGATTCCAAGGCTGCGGATCATCGGGAAAGCGCTGCGCATAGCTTTCATCGAAGGCCGCCAGTCGGCCGTCAATATCCGAAGGAATGTCAGAAGAGGAGCGCCGGAAAAGCATCGCGTGGCTGTATTATATCGATATAACGGTGATTGCGAGCGTATATTTACGCTTTTCGCTGAACGTCAGATGAAGGCGCTTTTTTAGCGTCCGCCGGCATCCAGCGAATAATGCACAAATTCTCCGCAGACTGGCCTAGGCCCTGCCAAGGTCGCCTTTGCCGACGGTCCCGCTCGCCATTTCAAACATCCGGTCGAGGCTCTTCTTGGCTCCCAAACGAACGGTTTCGTCGAGATGTATCTGTGGCTGAAGGTCGCGCAGCGCGAGATACAGCTTCTCCATCGTATTGAGCGCCATATAAGGGCAGATATTGCACGCGCAGTTGCCGTCAGCCCCCGGCGCACCGATGAAGGTCTTGGTGGGCTCGGCCTTTTCCATCTGGTGGATGATGTGCGGCTCGGTCGCGACGATGAGCGTGTCGCCCTTCATCGTCTGCGCATATTGCAAGATACCGCTGGTGCTGCCGACATAATCGGCGTGATCGATGATATGCGGCGGGCATTCGGGGTGCGCGGCCACTGGAACGCCGGGATGCTGCGCTTTCAGTTTCAGCAATTCGGTTTCAGAAAACGCCTCATGCACAATGCACACGCCCGGCCACAACAGCATGTCACGGTTGAACTTACGGCTCAGATAGCCGCCCAAATGCCGGTCGGGTCCAAAGATGATTTTCTGCTCGGGGGGAATCTGGCTCAATATCGTCTCCGCGCTTGAGGATGTGACGATGATATCAGACAGCGCTTTCACTTCTGCCGAACAATTGATGTAAGTCAGCGCGATATGGTCGGGATGTGCTTCTCGGAATGCCTTGAATTTGCCGGGGGGGCACGCATCTTCCAATGAACAGCCCGCCGCCATATCGGGCAAAATAACCGTCTTTTGCGGGCTCAATATTTTCGCGGTCTCGGCCATGAACTTCACGCCGCAAAAAGCGATGACATCCGCATCGGTTTCCGCCGCACGCTTGCTGAGTTCAAGCGAGTCCCCGACGAAATCGGCAAGGTCCTGAATTTCCGGCTTTTGATAATAATGCGCGAGAATGACGGCATTGCGTTCTTTTTTCAGCCGCTGAATTTCAGCGAGCAGGTCAAGTCCTTGCAGATTTTCGCGGGCTACAGGGGCGTTCATTCCGTGGTACCTTTGCGTTGCAGATTTGTCATCTGCGTCTCGAGTGAAGCCCTATGTGGTCCATAAGGCCCATCGAAACAAGTTCTGGCGGGCGCTTTTACGGTGTTTTTTGCGCGATTAAATGCCAACCTTCGCCTCGCGCAGCGACCCGGCCCTGATTTTGCAAATCGATGAGATGCGCCAATACCGACCGGCCGGCAGCGCCCGTCAAACGCGGATCGAGACCCTTATACATCGCAGCGACCATGTCGGGAATGTGCCCCTCGCCTGCCTCAAGCAAATTCAGAATCTGGCGTTCCCGCTGACGCCGATGACCAATCATGCCGCGTACAAGCTGCCTTGGGTTTTCGACCGCGGGCCCATGTGCGGGGTAATAAATACGGTCCGTGCGCTCATATAATTTTTGCAGCGACGCCAGATAATCGCTCATGTCACCATCGGGCGGACTGACGACGCTGGTGGACCATTTCATGACATGGTCACCGGTAAACAGCGCCCCGCTCTCGACCAGTCCGTAACATATATGGTTGCTGGTGTGGCCGGGGGTTGCAACGGCTTCCAAAGTCCACCCGTCGCCTGAAATACGTTCACCGTCGGCAAGGATGCGGTCGGGGGCATAATCCGGGTCAAAAGCACTATCGGAACGCGGGCCATCGTCGCGCAAGACAAGCGGCGCACAACCGATGATGGGCGCGCCCGTCGCCGCCTTCAACGGCGCCGCCGCTGGGGAATGATCGCGATGGGTGTGCGTGCACAAAATGGCCGCGACACGCTTACCGGCAACAGCGCGCAAGATCGCCTCGACATGCCCCTCGCCATTGATATCAGCCGGATCGCCGACGCTCATCCCGCTACCGACTGGGCCCGGGTCGATTACCGCCACATCGGATCCTGCGCCAACCAACCAGGTTTGCGTGCCTGTATAGGTGTAAGGCGAGGCATTGGGCGCGAGCACGCGGCGCACAAGGGGTTCATGCTGCTCGGTTTCGCCAGCTTCTATGCTATCGGGCCAGTTGCTCATGAACTGGCTATGGCGCAATGTCGCGCAAAGAAAAAGGGGCGGTTCGCAAAAACCGCCCCAAATGGTGTGTCACATGCGTAAGCTGGCAGCTCAGCGCATGGATTTCCGTTTATTCCGCTGCGTCGCTTTGCGCTTCCAGCTTACGAATTTGCAGATCGATTTGTTTGACAACATCTTGGCGAACGCCCTTGGGCATTTCTTTGTCCTTTTCAATTTCATCACGCGCCTCGCGCAAGCCCTTGATCGCTTCGGCCCTTGCTAATTTCGCTTGCCCTTTGCCGCACATAACCAGCCGGACGTGCGATTTTTGTTTGCCGTCAAACCCGCTGACATCGGTGGTCACTGGCTGGCCTTCACGACAGTCCTTGGTCATTTCACGAATATCGATTTCGGGGATGTAAGAGGCGATATCCATGTCGCCCATGACGCGAATGGTTTCCACGCGGCGGGTTTTGGCGGGCGCGGGCGTATCACCTTCAGCGCCCTCGGCACTGTCCGCCTGCGCCACAGCATCTTCAGCCTCTTCCCGCGATTTCTCGGCCTTATCAATCAATTTTTCGACTTCTTCGGGCGACAATTTCTTATCGGTGTGGAAGATGAATGTTTTTCCGTCGCGATCGACCTTGGTCACTTCGCCGCCCAACGCGTCCTGACCGACTATGTCCACCGTCTCGCCGTCGCGTTTCAGCTTAATTATCCGGACCTCGCGCTTGACCACTTCAGGCTTGCTTTCTTCAGCTGCCACTTTGTCCTGCGCAACGACCGCGGGAACTATTGTGGCGGTGAGCGGCAATATGATTGCAGCAGCGGTTATTATGCCAATCTTGCCAAGCGAACGGCGGGTATTGCTGGTGTCCTTCATCGTTAGTCTCCTCAATCGCTCAATTATTGTTTTCGGTGAATTCAGTGCCGTCGCAAAGGTCGGCACGCCATCAAATGCGGTTTTCGCCAACGCCTGACCGTACATCGCGCGTTCTTCCGGCCCCTTGCCGGCAAGCACGCGCGCATCGCACGCCGCTTCCTGATCAAAGCGGAATGCGTTCCAGCTGATCCACGCAACGGGATTGAACCATTGCAGGCACAGGATGGTAAAAGCGGCGAGATTGGCGAACAGATCGCCCGATTTGTGATGCGCCATTTCATGCGCAATCGCGAGGTCACGTTCGGCAGGCGAATAGGCCTTGGTAAAATCCTGCGGCACCGCGATCACGCGGTTAAAAAGGCCAAACGCCAATGGTCCGGCCACCTGATCCGATGCGACGATTTTGACGCCATCGACAACGGCGATGTCTGTGGCTTCGGCCAAAAGATCATCGCGCATTGCGGCGTAGCGGATCATCTGGATCATGAACAACAGCACCGCGCCGCCAAGCCAGGTCAAAACACCGAGTGCCAGAAAATCAATCGTAGGAAGGGCATCAACCGGGTTTGCCGTAGTCGCCATAGCATCCGGGGACGATAGCCCCGCGAGCACAGCATCCCTTGCCGCGTTTTGGATGGCAATGCCGCCGTCAGCTGTTGAAATGGATGGCCCTTCGATCGTGGGCATGCACACACGGGCAGCGGGTATAAGCCAAAGCGCATATGCGATGGTCGGACCAAAATATTTGGCAACAGGCCGCCGCACAATCAAAATAGCCGCCATCAGCAATGTCGTGGTCAATAAGGTATCAAACAGCCAAGCGCCCATGAAGTCAGCGTTCATGATTTCATCTCCCTCAACAGTTGTTCGATTTCGGAAATGTCAGCGGCGCTGAGCTGTTCCTGCTCGGCAAGATGCGCAACGAGCGGCATGAACCGACCCCCAAAAAGCCGGTCAACCAGCCGCTTGGATTCATGCGAAACATAATCCTCGCGATCGATCAGCGGCGAGTACAGGAACCGGCGTCCGTCGGCGCGATGTTCAACCGCGGCCTTGGTCAGCAGGCGCGACAGCAAGGTTTTCACGGTTGGTAACGACCAATCACGATCATCTGGCAATCGCGCAGCGACATCTGTCGCCGTCAACGGCGCGCGTTCCCATAGGATTTCCATGATTGTTAATTCAGCGTCGCTGATACGTTCTGATGACATTTTGAAATCTCCGACTACAGACGTAGTCGTTTCGACTACATCTGTAAACGTCATTGGTCTGCCATTGTCGGTTTTTTGTCGAATTCCTTTTACATCTGGGCATCGGGCAAAGGACGGGGTGCTATGCTTATGGTCTCGCACCGCCCGTCCTCGCTCTCTCCCCTGAAATTTGAAAACAAAAAAGGCTGGAACCCATTGCGGATTCCAGCCTTGTTTTAAGTTTTCGTCGCGTGTTGGATTACATGCGGAAGCGCAAGCTTGCACCCATGTAACGATCTGCATCACGTGGAATATGCAGACGCTGGCCAGCGCTTGTATTCAGCAGCACATAGCTTTCGTCTGTGATGTTGCGGACGATGAAAGTCAGGCGCCAGTTGTCTTCGGCGTCCGAATATCCAACACTTGCATTCCACAGACCATAGCTGTCGATTGGTCCGCTCTGGCCCAGATCCGAGAACTGGCTGCCAACATGGTTGTAGCTCGTCCGCAAATAAACCTTCGCATCTTTACCGAACATATTGAACGGCGATTCGTACGATGCGCCGATGTTCCAGCTCCATGTTGGAGCCAAAGGCAGCTTCGTGCCGTTGCGGGCGTCCGGTGCGTTGGTCAGCGGGTTCGGGTTGAACCGGCGCACCTTGGCATCCGCATATGCAACGCTGCCGAACAGGTCGAGACCGTCAACAGGGTTGGCAAGTGCATCCAGTTCAAAACCCGTGCTGCGCACTTGGCCAGCATTGGTCAAGTTGGTAACAACTGCACCATTCAAAAGCACGAAGTTGTTCGCTTGGAACCCGTCATAGGTCACTTGGAATGCCGACGCATTCAATTGAATGCGGTTGTCGGCAAACTGGCTCTTAATGCCAGCTTCAAACGAATCTGATGTTTCTTCGTCGATCGGCACCGCGTTGACGGGTGCCGTGTGGTTAAAGAATACGTTGAACGCTGGGCCCTTATAGCCACGTGTGTAGCTGCCGTAGACCATGACATCGTCCGTTGGCTTCACAGTAAGCACTGCCTTGCCGGAGAAATTGCTGTTGCTAGACGATCCGGTTGACAGCGCCGTTCCGTTACCGCCGGATGCAACTGTGCCACCAGCAGGCGAACCAGAGATACCGGCACCCGTTGCCGCCGCGCCATTGGTGCGGTTTACGCCTGGTGCACGGTTGTGCGTGTAATCGATAGCGTCGTGCGTCCAGCGCATGCCAACGGTTAGACCGATGCGGTCGGTGAAATCATATGTTGCCTGACCGAACACAGCATAATTTTCGATATCAACTAAGCTGTTGGATGTGGCCGTCGGAAACAATGTATTGACCGTATCTGTAAGGTTACAGGGACGAGCACCCGTAAGCGCATCAACAGCCGAAGTGGATGTTGTGCACGTGGTAACGTCGCGCGTGAAGTCCTGCGTATTTTCGGATTTCCAGTAAAACGTCCCGACCTGATATTTGAACGCTTTGCTTTGGTCTGACGCCAAACGCACCTCAAGCGAGCTTTGGTTGGTTTCGACAAAGCCACGGTCATGCAATTGTGGTGTACCAACAACAGCACGGGGCAAGAAATCGCCTTCGCGGATTTCTGTATTGTTCCAGTTACGATATCCGTAAATCGCGCTCAACGTGTAGTCAGAAAATACATCGAAATCTGCGTTTATCGTGACGCCGACTTGACGATCCAACGACTCCGTTACGAGATTATGGTTCACGAAGCGCTGATTTTCACCTTGGGCCACGCCCAACGGCAGGTTCAGCTCTGCGTCCAGCGCTGCACCGCGCGAAACGCCGGTGACTTCGCCGCAGCAATCATCATCGGCTTCATAATAATCTGCGATGAGCTTGATCCGTGCGGGACCATTGTTAAAATCAAGCAATCCGCGGAAACCGACATGCTCATAACCATTCACTTTGTTATTCGTACCGCCAAATATGTTGGTGATATTACCTTCATACGTGCCGTAAAATGCGTTTGCGCGGAAAGTCAGGCTTTCTGCGACTGGGCCGGAAACGGTTGCACGGCCACGATATTCGCCGCCTTCAAAACCCTCTACGGTAACTTCGCCCTCAAGCGTGTCTGTACCACCCTTGGAAACGACGTTGATAAGACCAGCCGACGCGTTCTTGCCAAACAAGGTGCCTTGCGGCCCGCGCAGCACTTCGAGGCGCTCGATTTCGACGAGATCAGCAAATGCCTGACCTGAACGACTGAGGACCACACCGTCGACAACGGTCGAAACACTTGGTTCTGCAGCGATTGAGAACGAAATCGTTCCAACGCCACGCAACACAACTGCCGAGTTGGCGTTGGTCGTGCCCTTGCGGAATGTGACCGATGGAACGAGCTGGCTCAGATTCTCAAGGCTGGTTGTGCCTGCCGCCGCCAAGGCGTCACCAGAAACGGCAGTGATGGCGATTGGCACATCCTGCAAATTTTCTTCGACCTTCTGGGCCGTAACAACAATTTCCTCAACCTGCGCAAACGCTGGTGCGGACACTCCTAGGCGATTGCGCTGGTGCCGAGCAATGCTGCGCGAACAAGGTTCGTCTTTTTATACGTTGAAAAATGCATCCTGTGCCTCCCTTAATTGCCGCCCGCTTGTTGCAGTTTCAGAGAAGTTGGACCCCTAAAACCATGCAGATCGACGTGATAGTCGTTGATAACGGGGTTGATGTAACCAACACCGCTTGATATGTCTAGCGGTGTCATATAGCGACAATATTTAGGCAAAGACTGTGGCAATCATGCCATAGTGCTTGCCGTGACGGCGAAAAGGACCCGCGTTGCCATTTACAGTCATCATGCACCCCGAAGGCTTTGACCTGCTGCATGGTGATGTCAGCATGTTGTCGCACCGGAATGACGCGCCTGTTATCAGCATCGGCAGCGGGCGGCCTGACTTGGACATGGTGCGCGGCAATTTCCGCATCGACGATGTCGTTGAAACACGATTGCCGCTCGATTGTTTCGTCCAAGTCGATGGCTGTATCCGGCTTTGGAACGCAAAGCGGCCTGACGTCGTCGCAACGCTGGTGCTTGAGGAACGGGCGCTACAATCCATCCTCACATTTCGCTGCACAGATCCGGCCTTTAACCGGCTTTGGATAGATATGCAGTGTGCAACGTCGGAAGCCTTTTGGGGTGGCGGCGAACAGATGTCTTATCTGCGGCTCAACGGCAGGCGCTTTCCGTTCTGGACGTCGGAACCCGGCGTCGGCCGCGATAAATCGACCGCGCTTACGCAGACGATGGATGCAGATGGCTTGGCCGGCGGTGATTATTGGACCACCAACTATCCGCAGCCGACATGGGTAAGCAGTGCGCGTTATGCGGTGCACCTCGAAACCGCGGCTTATTCGGTGCTTGATCTGACGGACGCGGGCCGGGTTGGGGTCGAATGTTGGTCGGCAAATGTCGATCTGGAGCTTTTCGACGCGCCGACGCTTCCTGCGCTTGTTACCAAAATGTCTGATCGCTTTGGTCGCCAGCCTGCCCTGCCAGATTGGGCCATTTCCGGTGCCATCGTTGGGCTGAAGGATGGTGTCGACACCTTTGACCGGTTCGAAAAAATTGCAGCCTCTGGCGCCGCGATTACGGGTCTGTGGTGCGAAGATTGGATCGGCATTCGTCAGACCAGCTTTGGCAAGCGATTGTTCTGGGACTGGAAATGGAATGCTGCGCGCTATCCGGATTTACCCGCACAAATTTCGGCGCTTGCCGAACGGGGCATTCGCTTCCTTGGCTATGTGAACCCGTATCTGGCGGTGGATGGGTCGCTGTATCAAGAGGCACGCGCCGCCAACTTCCTTGCGCTGCGGCAGGACAGCGACGAACCTTATGCCGTCGACTTCGGCGAATTTGACGCAGGCGTTGTGGATTTCACCAACCCGGCCGCCGCGGCGTGGTTTGCCGACCGCATCATTGGTCAGGAAATGCTCGACTTCGGGCTTTCGGGATGGATGGCAGATTTTGGCGAATATTTGCCGACCGATGTGCGCCTGTTCGACGGGTCTGACCCGATGGAGGCGCATAATCGCTGGCCCGTGCTTTGGGCAAAGGTCAATGCAGACGCCATCGCATCGCGCGGCAAAACGCATGACGCGACATTTTTCATGCGCGCCGGTTTTTCGGGCGTACAGGCGCATTGCCCATTATTGTGGGCCGGAGACCAATGCGTCGACTTCACCCGCCACGACGGGATCAACACAGTCATCACGGCGGCATTATCGTCGGGCTTGCTCGGCAACGCCTACCACCACAGCGACCTCGGCGGATATACCAGCCTGCATGGCGTGGTCCGGACCGCAGAATTGATGCACCGTTGGATTGACTTGGCGGCCTTTGCACCCGTCATGCGCAGTCATGAGGGCAAT
>JBILOZ010000067.1:0-10849 GCA_044374245.1 Sphingorhabdus sp.
ATCGCTTCGGAGAGCAAGGCGTGGCGCATATCGCCTTCTTGTGCGTCTGCAACGCGTTCGTCCTGCAATGGCGCATCGTCGACTAACCAATCTTGCCATTGGCCATCGCCATCCTCGCGCATCGGGACATTCAGTGACGTGTCACCGCCCATCGCCATGCGGCGGTTCATGTTGTTCACTTCTTCCTCGGACACGCCAAGGTCGGTGGCAATTTTACGCAAGGCGTCTTGGTTGAGATCGCCATCTTCAAATGCCTGAAGGTTGTTCTTCATCCGGCGCAGGTTGAAGAACAGCTTTTTCTGCGCGGCGGTCGTGCCGATTTTGACCAGGCTCCAGCTGCGCAGAATGAATTCCTGCATCGACGCGCGAATCCACCACATCGCGTAGGTCGCGAGGCGGAAACCGCGGTCTGGATCGAATTTCTTTACGCCTTGCATCAGTCCGATGTTTCCTTCGGAAATAAGCTCGGACACGGGCAGGCCGTAGCCACGATAGCCCATGGCAATTTTTGATACGAGGCGAAGATGTGACGTAACAAGCTGCTCGGCAGCTTTGGTATCGCCATGTTCTTGAAAGCGTTTGGCGAGCATATATTCTTGCTCAGGCTTCAAAACCGGAAACTTCCGGATTTCGCTTAGGTAACGGTTAAGGCTCGCGTCCCCCCCAAGGGCAGGTATTGTAGCCGGAACATTCTTTTTATCAGACATGTTTTCCTCTTTCATTGTGCTTCCCACCGGGCCTCATCAAGCACCCGCTAGCAAAGCGTTCCCTTTGAAACTCTATAAACGCAATTGGATTAACAGAAGCTGCATATCTTCTGGTATACCGCATTCGAACCGTAAAGTTTCGCCGGATATCGGATGAATAAACCCCAATGAGGCCGCATGCAATGCCTGTCGGTCAAACGGAGCCTGATCTGGTCCGATTCTGTAGGGGTTTTGTCGATTAGAATAAACGCTATCGCCGATTAGCGGATGGCCGATATGGGCCATATGGACGCGGACTTGATGGGTCCGCCCCGTTTCCAACGTGCATTCGACGACTGCGGCTTTGGAGAATGCTTCCGTCATGCGAAAATGTGTGACCGCATGCTTGCCCTTGGAATCGGGCAGCACCGCCATTTTTTTGCGGTTGGTCGTTGACCGGCCAATTTGCGTGCGCACCGTCCCCGCAGGTGGGGCAGGGACCCCGCTGACGATCGCGATATATTTGCGTTCGATGTCATGCGCGGCGAACAATTTGGCCAGGCCCTCATGCGCGACGTCGCTTTTTGCCACGACCAACAGCCCGGATGTGTCTTTATCGATACGGTGAACAATGCCCGGACGCTGAACGCCGCCAATGCCGGACAATTTGCCCTGACAATGGTGTAACAGCGCATTGACCAATGTTCCGTCGCTATGCCCGGCGGCAGGGTGCACGACCAATCCAGCGGGTTTGTTCACGATGATCAGATGTTCATCTTCGTAAACGACGTCGAGCTGAATATCTTGCGGGATAGCTGTGTCAGGCTTGGCGGCAGGGACATGTAATTCAAAATGCTGCCCGGACATTTTCTTGCTTCCGGCATCAACGAAACTTTGTCCGTTGATGCGCAACGCGGCGTCAGCGATCAGGGCCTGAATGCGTGCGCGCGAAAATTGCGGCAGCGCGGCGGCAAGCGCGCTATCGAGCCTTCCTTCGCCCAAAATACCTGTAAATGTGGCATTTTCTCCAACCATCGCATACACATGGGTTATGGCCCTGCATTTATCAAGCAATGACCAGAAACAACTTCTGAATTGGGCGGCGGACGCCGGCCAAAATGAATGTTGTGGTGTTTTGCGTGGAAGGGACCGGAAGGTCATCGCCGTGCAATGGGCCGCCAATGTCGCCGCCGATCCGTCGCGGAATTTTGAAATCGATCCCTCCGCGATTATCGCCGTCCATAAGGATGTCAGAGAGGGCGGTATGCCGCTTTTGGGCTATTTTCATTCGCACCCGAATGGTTTGGCGCGGCCTTCTGAGTCTGACATCGCGCAGGCCGCCCCCGATGGCCTGATATGGCTCATCATTGCAGGGGGAGCAGTTACGGCATGGCAACCCATCGCTCTTGGCGCGCACGTCACAGCATTTACCCCCGTGCCGCTGATCGTGGAGGGTTGAATCGCTCGAAAACACAGTCCATGACCGCCATCAACAAGCCATTCAGCCCAAGGAGCTTTTTTAATGTCCGACACGGAAATCGAATTTGCCAGCCTGCTTTGCTCGCGCCTGTGTCATGACCTTTTGAGCCCTGTCGGTGCCATGAATAATGGCCTTGAGTTGCTCGCGGACGAGCATGATCCGGAAATGCGGCAACGGTGCATGGATTTGCTGGCGGAAAGCGCCAAGGCTGCAGCCGATAAGCTAAAGTTTTTTCGCCTCGCCTTTGGTGCTGCTGGCGGCTTTGGTTCAGAAGTCGACCCTAAAGAAGCGCGGGGCGTTATTGAACCGCTGATAACGTCAAATGGTCGCACAATACTGGAATGGGCTGTTCCTGCGCAGATGATGCCAAAAAGGGCGGTCAAAATCCTGCTGAACCTGGTGCTGTTGGCGAATGAAGCCCTGGTGCGTGGCGGCACTTTATTCGTGGGCGCTGAAGCAGGATTGAACGAACAGGAAATTGTCATTCGGGCGAGTGGTCCGAAAATTGTCATGGATTCCGCTGTGCGTGACGCGCTGACGGGGAAGCTTGATGCCTCGATGATAGATTCTCGCACCGCTGCGGCCTGGATGGCGCACACGCTTGCACTACAGGGCGGCGGGATGATCCAGCTCGCTGAGCCCGATGCTGAACATCTCGTCATCGGCGCACTGGTGCGCTCGTCGTAGGTTTAGGTCCTGACCCTTAGCACTCTCAACATCTTTTTAACCATCTGATGTCACATGTCGTGTCCGTTAAAACGGATCGGCAGACATGGACGACTTAATAGAAGACTTTATTGCTGAAACGCGCGAGACGCTTGAGGCGCTGACAAGTCAGTTGGTCGAGTGGGAGCGTCGGCCGCATGATCGCGCATTACTCGACAGCGTATTCCGCTTTGTGCACACCGTAAAAGGAAGTTGCGGTTTCCTGTCACTCCCAAGGTTGCTCCGCCTTAGCCACGCGGCCGAGGACGTGCTGAGCGCCGCACGCGATGGCAAGGTCGAGGTGTCGGCAGAACTGGTTACCGCGGTGCTCGCTGTTATCGACCGTGTAGCTGTTCTCACCCAGGCACTTGAAACCGGCGCATCTGTCTATGATGACGATGACATCTTGACCGGCGCGTTACGCAAATATTTGGGAGACACGTCCACAGATCTGGTCACGGGCCCGGTTGATGAATCGGGCGACTCACTGGCACATGAAGACACCGTATCACGGGGTAAAACGCGAACTGTGCGGGTGTCGCTTAGCCTGCTCGACAATTTGATGAGCGGCGTTTCGGATATGGTGCTCGCCCGAAACGAAGTGTCGCGTCAACTGCGCCAGATTAGCTCTAATGCCGATCTGGATTTATCATTTGGGCGTTTGTCTTCGACTGTTGCCGAGCTACGCGATGCCGTTGGCATGATGCGTATGCAGCATATCGACAAATTATTCTCGGCTTTGCCAAGGCTTGTGCGCGACATAGCCATTGAGCTTGGCAAAGAAATTGAATTGCGCATCGACGGAAGCGAAGTCGAAGTTGACCGCGAAATGGTCGAAGCGTTGCGGGATCCCCTAACGCACATTCTGCGCAATGCAGCCGACCACGGAATTGAAAGTAGCGCCGAACGGCGCGCTGCTGGCAAAGATCCAGTAGGCCATATCCATGTCTCTGCCCGCCAGTCTGGTAACCAGATCATCATTGAAATTGCGGATGATGGGCGCGGGATCAATGTCGACAAGCTAGGCATTCGCGCAATAGCCGCCAATGTGACAACGGTGGGTGAATGGCAGGCAATGTCACCGCGTGCGCGGCTGAACACCGTTTTTGCGCCCGGCCTTTCGACTGCGGATAGCGTAACGTCGATATCGGGTCGCGGTGTTGGCATGGACGTTGTGCGCAACAATTTGCAAGCCATCGGCGGCACGATTGAGTTAGAGAATCATGAGGGCCATGGGCTAAAAACAACGCTGCGTTTGCCACTAACGCTTTCAATTATCGCAGGGCTTTCGGTGCGCGCTGGAGCGCAGATATTCGGCATCGCGCGCAGTTCGGTGGTTGAGATGGTTTCGACATCGAACGCCAACGTTAAATTCGAAGGATTGGGCGGGCGCAAAATTGTTAGCATCCGCAATATTCGCTATCCCTTCAAATCGCTCGAAGACATATTGGGCATTGCCCGAGGTGCGGATATCCCCGGAGAGAGCCGCACACTCATCGTGATGCGTCCGGCGGTGGGCGCCAGTTTCGTTTTGGAAGTTGCCGCCGTCATCAACAATGAAGAACTGGTGGTGAAACCGGGCGCGCCATTGGTGATGGGCAGCGGCCTGTTTGCTGGAACGTCTCTGCCCGACAATGGCCGACCCATGTTGTTGCTCGACGCCAGCGGTCTCGGCACTGCTATGGGGCTGTCTGCCACCAACAGGGATGATCGAGACGCCGACAGCCGCGCGGATGCCGAAAGCAAAAGCAACGGCCCATCCGCCCTGCTGTTTATTGCCACCGATGGCCGCAAACAAGCCATTCGTCTGTCCGCAATTGAGCGGATGGAAGATATCGAAGTCGCCCAGATCCAATATGTTGGCGGTAGAACACGGGTCTCTGCTGACGGCGGCTTGTATGATTTATGGGAATATGAATCTGCACCTGACGATGGTTTGGTGAAAATGTTGCGACTTAGCGATGGTGACAGCAGTTGCTATCTTGCCGTCAGCGACGTCCTGGATATTTTTAGTATCGCAGGCGATATCATGCCCAGCGCCGACCTGGAACAGCATGAAGGTGTCGTCTATGCCTTTGGAGAGGCAGTCGAACTGCGCAACATGTTCGGATTCTTTGAAAGATATGATCGCAGGCGCCGAAATCGTGGTTCGGAAGCAATGTGCTTCATCGACTGTGCAGACGATTCCCAATGGGAACGGACGATATTGGCGCCATTGTTAACAGCTTCGGGATATGCGGTGAGTTTTGATGAACAAGATCAACCCCGCGCCGCCATCATATTACAGCGCGATGTCGCCAAGGCGCGCGAACGGGCAACAGACCCACGAACGCTCCACCTGCGCGATACCAACCACAGCCTGACCGATGCAGTAACCAGCATTTACCGGTACGATGGAGTCGGGTTGTTATCAGCGATCGAAGAGAAGTTGGCAGCGCGCGCATGACCTACACCTTATATTTGATTGCGGATTTGGCAGGATCGCGGGTTGCGATTGAGAGCAGCCAAGTCGAATCCATTGTCCATGTGCCGGACATCGTGCCGGTGCCCAAGTGCGACCCGTCCATTGCGGGAATTTTTGCGCTCCGAAGCCGCGTCCTCACGCTCATCGATACTCAGTTCCACATTACGGGGAAACAACAATCGGTGCAAAAGGGCAGTTTGGCTGTCGTCACAGAAATTGCGGGGCATCAATATGGCCTGCTCGTCGACAAGGTGCATGACGTCGTTCCAATTGCGGTCGCGCAGGCAGATTCAAATATCCGGCCTCCGGCCGCGTGGAACCGATATGTTGACCACATCGCCACGCATGAAGGCGAATTAGTGATGATATTGAACACCGACACGTTGGTTTCAGGGCAAATGGTTCCGGCGACCTAATTTCGCGAGTTCGCTGCGCAAATTAACGTGTCGATAAGAACGCGGAGATACAGTCTCCATTCTGGTCGGAAAAAGGGTGTTAGGTCACATGAAATCCTGTTTGATTGTCGACGATAGCAAGGTCATTCGCAAGGTTGCCCGTCATATTCTCGAAACGATGCAGTTCGAAGTTGCCGAGGCGGCCGATGGTCAGGAAGCGTTGGACCATGTCGCAGAGATAAAGCCCGACGTAATTCTGCTGGATTGGAACATGCCGATCATGAGCGGGATGGATTTTTTGCGTGCCTATCGTTCGATGAATGCTGGGCCATCCGCCAAGGTGATTTTCTGCACGACGGAAAATGGCATTGGGCACATTCAAGCGGCGATTGACGCGGGCGCAGACGAATATGTCATGAAGCCGTTTGATCGCGAAACGCTTGAGTCAAAGTTGCAAATCCTCGGCTGTATTTGAAGTACCAGAATGCGGAGCAAATCGGCAGTAATGGGTGACAGTTGGCCACAAGTGGGGGCAAGCCCGATTAGGGTTATGCTTGTTGACGATAGCGTTGTCGCACGTTCGATTTTCGCACGGGTGCTCGGCAAGTGCGACGGCATAGACATTATTTGTGAAGCATCGGATGGGGACGCTGCTGTTGCAAGTCTCGAAGAAAATGAAGTCGACATCATATTGCTGGATATAGAAATGCCGAAGCGTTCGGGATTGGATGCGCTGCCCGATATTCTCGCAAAAGCGAATGGCGCAAGGGTGCTGGTCGTATCGGCATTTGCTGAAGAAAATGGCCCCGCTGCCGTTCAGGCGCTTTCGCTCGGTGCATGTGACACTTTGGCAAAGCCGGGCCGCACCGGTTTTTCCGGACGTTTCTCCGAAATTTTGATCGACAAAGTCTTGCGCTTGGGTCGGTCGGCGCTGGAGCGCACCGACAGCAAATACACGGCCAGACAGCTTCCGGATTATCGCGCATTATCGAAGCCACAATGTATCGCGATTGGATCATCGACGGGCGGCATCCCGGCAATCCAGCACATATTGCGCAATTTGGATGACTCTCTCGACTGTCCTATTTTTATCACGCAGCATCTGCCCGCAGCATTCATGACCTTTTTTGCAGGGCAACTCGCTGGCCTTACAAAGCGAACTGTGAAGGTTGCTGAAGCCGGCGAGCGCGTAAAACATAATCATGTCTACCTCGCGCCGGGGCACGCCCATTTGGTGTGCCACAGGGACGGTAACGATGTCATTATCGGCCATCAATCGCGCTATAGCGCAAGCTGTTATTGCCCGTCGGTCGATGCCATGCTTGCATCGGTGGCGCGGGCCTATGGACGCGATGGATTGGCGCTTGTTTTTAGCGGCATGGGTAATGATGGACTCGTCGGCGCGCGCACCTTTAATGCATTTGCAGCACCCGTTTTCGTTCAAGATATGCAAAGTTCGGTCGTCTGGGGTATGCCGGGCGCAATCGTGAAGGAAGGCTTGGCCACAGCGATTATGACGCCAGCCCACATGAGCGACATGCTCTCACGGATTGCAACGTCTTCATGAGCATCGGTGAAACCAGAGCTTACAGGACGCTATCGGCGGCGCTGGAAAGGCATACGGGGCAAACGGTTCCTGCAAACCGGCATTGGCGGATCGATATGGCGCTTAAGCCATTGATGCGGCGCAACTCTGTGCCGGACCTACAAACGCTCGCTGCGTTGATCGAGATGGATACGGACCCCAATTTGACGCGCGCGTGCGTGGAGGCAATGGTGAATAACGAAACTTCTTTTTTCCGTGACCAGCCCAACTTTGCATTGCTGGCCGGGCCCGTGCTCGACCATATTCGCGAATTACGTTCGGACACGAAAAGGCTGCGTATTTGGTCGGCGGCCTGCTCGACGGGTCAGGAGGCTTATTCCCTTGCCATTACAATATTGGAAAACGCCGAAAAATGGCGCGGTTGGACAATTCAGATATTGGGTACCGATATATCTGCCACGGCCTTGGCGCAGGCCCGGGAAGGGCGCTATTCGCAGTTTGAAATTCAGCGTGGCCTTTCCGTGACACACATGCTCCGCCATTTCGAGCAACAGGGCGAAGAATGGGTGGCCAAAGATGCGTTGCGCAAAATGGTGACGTTCACGGAGCATAATATGCTGACGCCCGTGCGCCATTTCGGCCGCTTTGACGTCATTTTATGCCGAAACGTGCTTATGTATCTTAACGACGATAAGCGTACACATGTTTTGGAAGCGATTGCGCCATCCATGGAAGAGGGCGGACTCTTGATGCTAGGTGCCGCCGAAACCGTCATTGGGCAAACGCAGAAGTTTCGCGCCAGCAGGGCGTTTCGCGGTTTTTACGAGTTGGCGCCGGGCCGGCAAAGCGCGTAACCAGTAAAAGTTTCCCGCACAGGCTGATATTGCGTGCAACGGTCGACTTACCTATGGTCGCCTTATGACCATGATCTGGAACCCATCACCCAATTTCGGCGAGCGCAGCCTGCCGATCACCATGCTTGTTTTGCATTATACCGGCATGCAGTCGGGTGCAGCCGCCATTGACTGGCTCGCCAACCCCGCGTCCAAAGTGTCGGCGCATTATGTCGTCGATGAAGACGGCCAGCTGGTCCACATGGTGCGTGAGGAACAAAGGGCGCAGCATGCCGGGCTTTCTTATTGGCGCGGTGTGACGGACTGCAATAGCGCCAGCATTGGAATTGAGATCGTCAATCCCGGGCATGAATTTGGCTATCGCCCGTTTCCCGAAGCGCAAATGGACACCGTGACGCGTTTGGTCGCCGGAATTGTCCGCACGTACGGAATTGATCCGCGAAATGTCGTCGGTCACAGCGACGTCGCACCAACACGTAAAGAAGATCCGGGCGAATACTTCGACTGGGAACGCCTGGCAAAGCTTGGGCTTGCTGTTCCGCGTCCGCGGGAAAAGCTGGTTGATCCAGGTTGGCCGGACGCCGCGTTTCTTTTGGCGTTAGAGCGTTATGGTTACAGCATATCAGATGGCCGTGCGGCCACGGTCGCCTTCCAGCGTCGTTTTCGCCCCGAAAATATTGAAGGCGTGATTGACGGAGAATGCCGGGCAATATTGCTGAGCTTGCTCTTGGAGTATGAGGGCGGACCTGCTATCTAAGTCACGCCAGAGGGTTGGGCGACCGCCGCTTAGTGGGTAACTGCTATGGGGAGGAAAGTCCGGGCTCCAGCGAGGAACGGTGCCGGATAACGTCCGGCGGAAGCAATTTTAGGGAAAGTGCCACAGAAAACAGTCCACCGCATTTCGATGCGGCCAGGTCGAAACGGTGCGGTAAGAGCGCACCGCGCTTTTGGTAACAAAAGCGGCAAGGCAAACCCCACCGGGAGCAAAACCGAATAGGGGCGGCACATGGCATCCTCCTGCCAGTCGCCCGGGTTGGTTGCATGAGTGCCGCAGCAATGCGTCGCCTAGATGAATGGTCGCACATCCGCTTACGCCTCGGCCGCAGCGGAGGACAGAACCCGGCTTACAGACCCTCTGGCTTTTTACCCCATGCCCAAACAGCGACGCCCAATTGGGAGGGCAGCGGCGAATAAGGTGAGGGCGCTGATGCCCGCAAATTGGCCACCAACATCCGCAACATGATATGCATGATCCCTCCGTTTACGCGAACGTCAATATTTACATGTTCGCGCCATTATGGTTTGTTCTGCCAAGAAACATGATTTCCAGAGGGATAAGTCAATGTCGATTGTTGCTCGCGCGAAGAATATCATTTTGAAACCGGCAGATGAATGGAACGTCATTGCGAACGAACCAGCAACGGTCGGCGGCCTATTCACCGGATATGCGATGATCTTGGCAGCCATTCCTTTGGCAGCCGGCATAATATTTACAGGCGCCTTGGGCATAAATGCCGCTAGCCTTGGTGGCATGGACGGCGGGGCCATGGAAATGGGCTTTGGCGCCATCGCGGGAATGGCGGTGGTGGGATATGTGTTTTCCCTCGTCACGCTTTTTGTGATGTCATTCCTCGTCAACGCCGTTTCGCCCAGCTTTAACGGCAAATCCGACATGGTTCAGTCGACAAAGCTTATGACATATGCATCAACCCCAGTTTGGGTTGCGGGGCTGGTTAGCTGGATCCCTATATTGGGCGGTCTAATTTCGTTCGCGGCCATCGCGTATGTTGTCTACCTGATCTATCTCGGGCTTCACCCTGTGCTCGGTGTCCCTAAGGAAAAGGTCGCGGGCTTCACCGTGGTCATCGTGCTCATTTATGTTGTTCTGACTGTCATTATTTCCGGTATTCTGATCGGCATCGCCTTTTCGACCTTGTTCGGCAGCGACATGATGGGTGGCGCTCTGTCCGGCGCATAAATTGCGTTTACGCCACTAGCAAAATGCGCGTGCCGTCGCTAAGTCGGCGGCATGGTGCGTACCACTCGACGAAATGACTGGGGTTTTCCCCGCTGGCGCGGCTATGGCAGCAGCACCGAAGCGCAACAGGTGCGTCTGTGCGACCGCTATGGTTGCACGAAAGCGGGAAACTGCCCCGCGCCGAAATCGCCCAATAGCCCGGACCGTTGGATGTTCTGCGAAGAACATGCTGGCGAGTATAACCGTGGTTGGGACTATTTCGAAGGTCTGACCAAAGAAGAAGCCGACGAACGCGAGGCCAATGAGCGTCGGGATTCATCAGGCTACAAGGAATCCGCCCATTATGGCTGGGCGGGGTCCGGCGATGGCAGCCGAAGCCGTGATGAAATGCATGCGCTCGATATTCTGGGCCTTGAAAGCGACTCCACTTTTGATGACGCCAAAAAGGCCTGGCGCAAAATCGCCAAAGAAACACACCCTGACGTAAACCCCGGCAACGCCGACGCTGCTAAAGCGTTTCAGGCCGGGCAGGCGGCTTATGACGTTCTGCGCGTTGCGGAAGAACGCCGCGCGTGGAAGGGCTAGGGTCAGGACCACTTAAATGCACCATCGCGGCGTCAAAATGGCGAAGATATCGAAGTAAAATGTCCGCCGCAGGCAGTTATTCTGCCTGCAAGGGCATTTTGCTTTGAGATCGAAGCCATTTTGGCGTCCTTCGGATTTGACCCATAGTGTCCATTG
>JBILOZ010000191.1:0-2801 GCA_044374245.1 Sphingorhabdus sp.
CGGCCCGTCACCGCGCGAACCACACCGTCATAGCCGAGAGTAAATTGCGCGGCGACACGCAAATTCACATCATCAACGTCTCCGCGCATGGCTTCATGATCGACGATAATCCCGGCTTCGAACGTGGGGAGCGCGTCGAACTTCGGTTGCCAGTCATTGGTAGAATCGAGGCGCTGGTTATCTGGACGTCTGACAAGCGGGCCGGTTTTCAGTTTGAACGTGTGTTACGTTTGCCCAATTTTCTTGGGCTGCTTGAAATCATCTCGCCAAAGCTGCGCTAACCGCCGCGAAGCGTCGCCACACCGGCATCTCGTTCAAACAGATACAACGCAACACGGGCAGCCTGCCCCCGCGGGCCATCAAGTCCGCCGTCGCGTTCCAACAAAAGCCGCGCATCATCAGCCGCAACGCCGATGAGTTCACGTACCTGCTCCGGCGTAGCAACGCGAAATGGGCTGTCGCCCGATTGACGCGTTCCCAGCAATTCGCCGGCTCCGCGCAGCTTAAGATCTTCCTCGGCGATACGAAATCCGTCATTCGTTTCGCGCATAAGGGCAAGACGCGCGCGCGCCGTCTCACCAATTTGCGTCGTGCGCACCAGAACACAGACCGATTTTTCTGACCCGCGACCGACGCGCCCGCGCAGCTGATGCAATTGCGCGAGGCCAAAGCGATCCGCGGCCTCTATAACCATCAGGCTGGCATTGGGGACATCAACGCCAACTTCGATGACCGTCGTCGCCACAAGCAACCGTGTCTCGCCGGCAACGAAGCGCTCCATTACAGTGTCTTTTTCCGCACCCCGCATACGCCCGTGCACCAACGCAACCTGCGGTCCAAAGCGTAAGCGGAGCATTTCTGCGCGCTGTTCGGCGGCGGCAAGATCGCTCTTGTCGCTTTCTTCGACCAACGGGCACACCCAGAATGCCTGTTTCCCGGCGGCGAGATGGCGCGCAACGCCATCAATCAATTCAGCAAGCCTGTCCTGCGACATGACGCGTGTTTCAACGGGGGTGCGACCGGGCGGAAGTTCATCAAGGATCGAACTGTCCATTTCACCATAAGCCGCAAGCGCGAGGCTGCGCGGGATAGGCGTTGCCGTCATCACCAGCAGATGCGGAACGCCCCTGCCCTTGCGCGACAGCATGAGCCTCTGGGAAACGCCGAAACGATGCTGCTCGTCGATAACGGCAACCGCGAGCGACTTGTAGGTCACGGCCTCCTGAAAAATCGCATGCGTGCCGACGAGGATGTGGATCGAACCGTCCGCCAGCCCCATCAGCGTTGCTTCGCGCAGGCTGCCCTTTTCGCGGCCCGTTAGGATTGCAATATTCACGGGCATCCCGGCCAATAGCTTTTGAAGGCCGGCATAATGCTGGCGCGCCAGAATTTCTGTTGGCGCCAACATCGCCGCCTGCATCCCCGACTCCACCGCGCGCAGCAATGCCATGAGCGCAACCATCGTCTTACCCGCGCCCACATCGCCTTGCAGCAAGCGCAACATGGGCCGTGACTGCGCCAAGTCGCCCTCAATTTCGGCAATAGCCCGCTTCTGTGCCCCCGTGAGCGCAAATGGCAGCTTCAACAGCGAGATCAATGACCCATCACCCGCCACGGGCACAGCCGTACGTTTGTCCATCGCCGCGCGGATCAACCGCATGGCGAGCTGATTACTGAACAATTCATCATAGGCCAGCCTGTCGCGCACGGACTGGTCATCCCTGCGGTGCACGCTTCCCATCGCCGCCGTCCAATTGGGCCAGTTCCGGCTAGCGACCAAAGTTGGCTCAATCCATTCGGGCAGGTCGGGCACATCCTGCAATGCGGCCCCCGCAAGTTGCCCCATGCGTTTGTTGGTCAGTCCATCCGATAGCGGATAAATCGGCTCGGCAAGGCCAGGTGACGTATCGCTATGGATGGGAACGACATGATCGGGGTGCACCATTTGCAATTCGTCGCCATAGCGTTCGAGCTTGCCCGAAATGATCCGTTTCTCTCCAAGCGGCAGTTGCTTGCGCGCCCATCCACCATTTCGGCCGAAAAAAGTGAGCGTCAGATAGTTTCCGGCGACATCCGCAACGAATATCCGCAACGGTGCGCGGGCATTGGTGCTGTTGCGGTGGTCCATGACTGTGACGGTGACAATGATGTTGCTGCCAACATCGGCGACATCCAGCAGGGAAACCGCCTTACGATAGGTCCAGTTGGCGGGAAAATGGTACAGCACATCTTTCACCCGGTCGAGCCCAAGGCGCTCGAGAGGCTTTGCCAGACCAGGGCCAACGCCCTTCATGGCGCGAACTTCTGCAAATAACGGATTGAGTATATCGGGACGCATGACTAGGGCCGCTTATAACCCGCAAATCATTTCACGCCACCAGCATAAAGGATGCGTTACATGGACGCTGACCCATATCGTCGCAAACTGCATTATCGTGCACATCACCGCGGCACGCGCGAAGCAGACGCCATGGTCGGCGGCTTTTTCGACCAATGCTCCGCCAACTGGGGCGAGGTCGAATATGAATGGTTCGAACGTTTGATTGATGAGGAAGATGTCGACATCATGGCGTGGGCACTCGGCACTGCGCCGCCCGACCCTGCCTTTGCGGGGCCATTGATGGATCAATTGATGCAGCTGAATTTCATCACGCTGCCTGAAGGGCTTAGCACCCAAAACCCATGATTGATTTGCAGCGGATCACAACCAGTCGCAACGCGCTGACGCTCGCGTCGGTGCCGCAGGGTTTTGCGCCGCTTCTGCTTGCCGACCTGACACGCGCGGCCAAAGCACGCACGCT
>JBILOZ010000068.1:0-10792 GCA_044374245.1 Sphingorhabdus sp.
TCCGCAGCGCAAACTGCCTCAAGAACGACAACATCATCTACATCGGCGACCTCGTGCAAAAGAGCGAAGCCGAAATGCTGCGTACGCCTAATTTCGGTCGCAAGTCGCTGAACGAAATCAAGGAAGTGCTCTCATCGATGGGCTTGCGCCTTGGCATGGACATCCCCGGATGGCCGCCAGAAAACATCGAAGAGATGGCAAAGAAGCTTGAGCAAGAACTGCTTGGCTAAAGAATATTGGGCCGAGGCAGTGCTTCGGCCCAACCAAAAGGGAAATGGCCGCCCTTAAACGGCCAGGATCGGGGTACCTGATACGGCCCCCCTACGAACGACCGATCCCTTCAGGGAAAGTGGGAACCGGGTTGACCTTTGGTCTGCTTCGCACCTCCCGCCCGGAAGGGTCGGCAAGAAAGGAATGAAATATGCGCCATAAAGTTGGCCACCGTAAGCTGCAACGCACCACGTCGCACCGTACCGCGATGCTTCGCAACATGGCAGCGTCGCTTATCAAGCATGAACAGATCAAGACGACTTTGCCAAAGGCGAAGGAACTGCGTCCTTACATCGAAAAGCTGATCACGCTTGCGAAGAAGGGTGGCTTGTCCAACCGTCGTCTCGCGATGAGCCGTTTGATGGACGACAAGCAGCTGGTAAAGTTGTTTGACGAACTGGCAACGCGCTATGCTGACCGCAGCGGTGGTTACAGCCGCGTGATCAAGGCTGGTTTCCGTGGTTCCGATGCCGCACCAATGGGCGTCATCGAACTCGTTGACCGCAATGTCGACGCCAAGGGTCAGGACAGCGGCCCAGTTGAAGTATTGGACGACGCTGAATAAGCACGTCTTGCTTTAAGAATTTCAAAAGGGCGGTATCCGAAAGGGTGCCGCCCTTTTTTCATGGGTTATGATTTCGTCCGAGCGCTTCGGTCGGCCAACCAAAAGAGTAGGCTGGAAATCAACCATGCCACCGAAAGCACAATCGTAAACCGTCCGCCGCGCGCGTCACTGCCCAATATGCCGGCAAAGACACCAATGTTAATCTGCACTATGCCGGCAGCCAACATGGCCTGCTGTAATATGCGCCTGCGAAATCGCGACGCGATACTGCCGACAATCGCGATCAGCAATACAGCGCCGAACCATAAATTGGTCGGGTTATCCTCATTCCCAATCATGCCAACAGCCAAGTTGGACCAGATGACCATGAACCCGGCCAGCACAGCAAACATTGACCCAAAGCGGAAGTACCAGTTTGATGACAGGCGCACCGCGAATTCAATCAGGCCGCCTACTATGCCGAAAATGATGGCGGCGACGATGAAGTCAGTTTCGTCCCAGTTAACTTCTGTGGTGAACTGCATCGCGACCAATGGCGTTAGGATAAGCGCTACTGCGCCGCCCCAGCCCAAGATTCGCCAGATATTCCGTCGCGGCCTTGCTGGCCCATTATTCTCTGCATGCATAGCATTGCCCTTTTCCGTGAATGAGAGCTATGCATACAGCGCAGCGATATTGCAGGCATGAGCAGAACATGAGCATTTGGTGAAAAATGAAATCAGATAGTCTCCGGTTCGGCCGCTTCACGCTTCAGGTTAGCAGCCGGCGCCTGCATTGCGATGGCGCGGTCGTCGATGTCTCCAGCCGCTATTTTGATGCGCTTGTTTTGCTCGCAACCAATGCAGGTGCGCTTGTGTCCAAGGACCAGTTCATGGACGATGTCTGGCGCGGCGTTCCTGTCACCGACGAAGCGCTCACACAATGTATCCGCAGCCTGCGCCGTGTGCTTGGGGATGACGCCGCGCGGCCGATGTTTATCGAAACCGTTCCAAAGCATGGCTATCGTTTCATCGCCCAAGTCGAACAGGATGTTGGACCCGCAGCCACGACCTCGGTCGCAACGGCGACCACGACCGATTGGGCGACATTTTGGGCACTGGGCGGCGCGGGTGTTGTCGGTGGTGGACTGGCGGGGCTGCTGGGCGGTTTGTTTTACGGTTTTGCGGGTGCATCGCAGCCAATGGCACCGGGCATGGGCGCGGCATCCATCGTGCTTGTCCTGACCGCGATTACGGTATTGGTCGCGTTGTTGGGGGCTGCGGGCGTTAGCTTCGGCATTGCTGCGGTTGGCCTTTGGAAATCCGGGCGTTGGTCCGCAATTATGACCGGCGGCGCGGTGGGCGGTTTCCTGATTGGCGGAATCGTAAAGCTGCTTGGCTTGGATGCGTTCAATCTGGTGCTTGGGCAATCACCCACGCAAATGACGGGCGCGCTGGAAGGTGCGGTGATTGGTGCCTCTGTCGGCCTTGGCTTATGGCTTGGCCGACGGCAGATGCGCGATATGCCGCTGCGTTTCGCGATACTGCCCGCGGCTGTATTTGGGGCCTTATCCGGCGCTGGCATTGTTATGGCCGGTGGGCGCTTGCTTGGCGGTAGCATATATGAGCTGGCCCGGCTTCTTCCCCAATCGCGGCTGCGGTTCGACCAAATCGGTGGCTTCTTTGGCGAAACTGGCTTTGGCCCCATCAGTCAGATCGTCACCGCCGGTCTGGAGGGCATGTTGTTTGCGGCAGGCGTTACCGCTGCCATCTTGTTGGCGCAGCGGCAGCGCGGTGCATGATTTCGACGAAAATGCGAAATATTCTTGCGGGCAACAGCAGGAATAGTTGGCGTTCACGCCTGGACGCTATAGTCGGATGACAGAGATTTTGAGAGTTGGGGAAATGATAATATGCGAAGTATATTTTTGGTCGGTGCAGCCGCTATGATGGCCCCGATTTCGTCGGTCGCTATGGCCGCAGATTCAGCCACCACCGATGCCGCAGTCAGATTGACCTATCCGCAGACCAAAACCGTCAATGTGGTCGATGAACAATTCGGTGTGAAGGTTGCCGATCCCTATCGCTGGCTGGAAGATGATGTGCGCGTCAATCCGGAAGTCGCTGAATGGGTAAAGGCGCAGAATGCCGTCACCGACGCATATCTGGAAACTTTGCCCGGCAAGAAAATACTCGCCGAGCGCATGAAGAAGCTTTTCGATTATGAGCGCTTTGGCCTACCTGAAAAAGCCGGCGGCTATTATTTCTTCACAAAGAATGACGGCCTGCAAAACCAGTCGGTCTTATATGTGCGCAAAGGCCTGACCGGTGCTGACCGTATTTTGATCGACCCCAATCTATGGGCAAAAGACGGCGCCACTGCGCTCGATAGCTGGGTGCCATCGAAAAATGGCAAGCTGCTGGCTTATGCTGTTCAGGACGGCGGTTCCGACTGGCGGACGATTAAGGTCCTCGACACTGTGACCGGCAAGGTGCTCGCCGACGAAATCAACTGGGCAAAATTCACCAACATAAGCTGGGTGGGCAATGACGGGTTTTTATACTCGCGTTTTGCAGAGCCAAAAGAAGGCGCGGCATTCCAGCAGCTGAATTATAACCAGACCATCTATTATCACAAAATCGGCACGCCCCAGTCGGAAGACAAGGCGATATACGCAACGCCGGACAAGCCCGAATATGGGCATAGCGCGCAAGTGACGCACGACGGCAAATGGGCGGTCATTACGACGTCGTCCGGAACCGATGAGAAGTATGAACTGCACGTCATGCCACTTGGCAAAAAGCCAACATGGAAACCGCAACCGCTCGTCACAGGTCTGGAGCATGATTGGGGCCTTATTGAAGGCATGGGCAACACTTTGTGGTTCACCACCAACAAGGATGCGGCAAAGCTTAAGGTTGTGACGGTTGATCTGGGTGCGAAGGCTCCCGTATTTAAGGACGTTATAGCGGAGCGGGCGGAAACCCTGTCGCGCGCGCAGATCGTTGGCGACCGCCTCATCCTGTCATATATCAAAGATGCCAAATCGATGGCGCTGATGACTGACCTCGCAGGCCAGCCTGTGCAGGAAATCAAGCTCAGCGCGATTGGGACCGCCAGCGGCTTTTCAGGAACGCCGGGTGATCCGGAAACATTTTACGGATTCTCCAGCTTCAATCAGCCGGGTGCCGTGTATCGTTTCGACAGCAAGACGGGTGCTTCGGCGCCCTTCGCGCAGCCAAAGCTGAGCTTTAACCCAGCCGACTTCACGGTCGAACAAGTGTTTTACCCGTCGAAGGACGGCACGAAGATCCCGATGTTCGTCGTGCACAAAAAAGATCTCGATCTGACCAAGGGCGCGCCGACATTGCTCTATTCCTATGGCGGGTTCAACATTTCGCAGACGCCCACTTATTCAGCAACGCGTATGGCTTGGTTGCAATCGGGCGGCGTCTTCGCCCTCGCCAATATTCGTGGCGGCGGTGAATATGGGAAGCCATGGCATGATGCTGGTCGTTTGATGAACAAACAAAATGTCTTTGACGATTTTGCCGCCGCCGCGGAATATCTTATATCCAGCGGCGTTTCGGCCAAGGGCAAGATTGCGATCGAGGGGCGGTCCAATGGGGGACTGCTTATTGGTGCCGTTGTGAACCAGCGCCCTGACCTGTTCGCGGCAGGCCATGCCGCAGTCGGCGTGATGGATATGGTCCGCTTCGACCGTTTCACCGCTGGCCGCTATTGGGTCGATGATTATGGCTACCCCAGCAAGGAAGCCGACTTTAAAATGCAGATGACCTATTCACCCTATCACAACATCAAATCGGGGGTCGAATATCCAGCGGTCATCGTCTCGACCGCGGATACCGATGACCGTGTGGTTCCGGGGCATAGCTTCAAATATATCTCCGCCTTGCAAGCTGCGGAAACTGGCAACAAGCCCAAGATCATCCGCATCGAAAGCCGTGCGGGCCATGGTTCAGGCAAGCCGACCGATAAGGTTATTGACGAATATTCGGACATTTATGCGTTTCTCGGCAAATGGACGGGGCTGACCCTCACCGAATAATCGTTCATCAAAATGGCAATTTAGATGAACGGATGCTGACAAGTCAATTCAGCATCCGGACAACCCGAATCGCCTATTCGCTCTCCATCGGCACAGAATGACTGGACCGGTTCAAGGAGAACGAAGATGAATTTCATGACCAAAACTTTGCTTGGCGCGGGAGCTGCTGCTGCAGCTTTGGTGAGTGTAACCGTTCCCGCGCAAGCGCGTGATCGCCATGACCGCAACCGCGACCGTGACAGCATAAGTGCCGGCGAAATTATTGCCGGAGCGGTCGTGCTCGGTGGTCTTGCCGCTGTGCTTTCAAGCGGCAACAATAGCCGCAACGATCGCCGCGGTTATGATGATCGCTACGATGATAACCGCGCAGGCTATAATTACGACAATCGTGGCGGCGGCGGCCGCGCCGCTGTAAACCAGTGCGTCGCCAGCGTTGAACGTTGGGCCAATGGCTACAGCCGTTCGGACGTCACGCAAGTGCGGAGCATCGAACGGACACGTTTTGGCTATCGGGTCACAGGCAATGTCGTTGTTCAAGACGGCGGACGTGGCCGTTACGAGAATAACCATTACGGCAATGACCGATTTGGCGGCAACGCTTACCAGCGCGGTTATGACAAGGGCCGGTTCACCTGCTTTGTAGAGCGTGGCCGCGTGGTCGACATCAACTATCGCGGATTGGAACAGTGGCGCTGAATGTCCAAAGATGCGTGGGTATAATGAGGCTCAGTCTGGAAACAGGCTGAGCCTCTTGTTATTTCGGTACCGCGATATTCGCTACGCCGCGCGGGACGGCTGGCTTTGCTTGCCACAATTCGAAAAACCCGCCACAGTCGCCTTATGGCAAATATCCTCGCATTTCTGTTTGGCCTGATTGCACTCTTGCTGGCTATTATCGGGTTCATCCCGTTGCTGGGATGGCTGAACTGGCTCATTATTCTGATCGCTGGCGTCGGCGCGGCCTTTGGCTTCGCGTCGGAAAAGAACAGCGGCCGCAACTTCTGCTTGGTCGTTATAGCCATTTGCGCGCTGCGCCTCTGGATAGGCGGCGGGATCATTTGATCCCCTCGCGAAGGCTTAGCACAACATATGACCGACAAATCTGAAACCGCGCAGCCAAGTGGCTTGCCTTATGCCATGTCGGCATATCTCATCTGGGGTTTCGTCCCGGTTTATTTCAAGCTGCTGAGCCATGTCTCGCCAATCGCGGTCGTTGCGCAGCGCGTGTTGTGGTCCATTCCGCTGCTGCTGGTCATTATGGCCTTTCGCAAACAGCTTGGCGAATATGCCGCCATTTTCCGGCACAAGGCGCATCTGCGCAATTTGCTCGCCTCTGCCACTTTGGTCGCCATTAACTGGCTGATCTACATTTGGGCCGTTTCCACGGACCATATTTTGGCAGCCAGCCTTGGCTATTATCTCAACCCCTTGGTGAATGTCCTGCTGGGGCGTCTGTTTTTAGGCGAGCGATTGCGGCCGCTTCAGATGGTCGCCGTTGCCGTTGCCGCCATTGGCGTTGCGATCCTCATCGGTGATGCGCTCGACACCTTATGGGTATCCATATCGCTCGCTTTAAGCTTTGGCCTCTACGGCCTTATCCGCAAGATTACGCCCGTTGGCTCTGTGCCTGGCCTCGCGACCGAGACGACGTTGCTCGCGCCGCTGGCATTGGGTGCGGTGCTCTATTTCGCGCAAGTTGGCGGCGGCGGATTTGGCGATGATGTGACGACGTCGGGGCTTTTGATATTGGCAGGTGCGGTCACCGCCATCCCGTTGCTGATGTTCGCGACCGCCGCCCGCCGGATGAGCTATACCAGCCTGGGCTTTGTGCAATATACGGCACCGTCCATTGCGTTCCTGCTGGGTGTGTTCGTGTACGGCGAGCCATTGAGCACGACGAAGCTGGCGTGCTTCATCCTGATTTGGTTCAGTATCGCGATTTTCTGTGCGGACGCGATTAAAACCTACAGGGCATCAAAAACTTAGGTCCTGACCCTAAGCCTTCAGACGCCAGCGCAATGTTTCCCCTGCGTGGAACGGCACGACATTAAGTCCTTCCAGCGCGAGCAGCTCGGGCACGACGATGTCTGCGCGTTCCAATATTATGCGTTCCTCGTTCAACGGCAGGCCATAGAAACGCGGGCCATTTTCCGAAGCAAAGGCCTCAAATTTATCCAGCGCGCCTTCTTCTTCAAAGACGGCGGCATAGCTTTCCAATGCGAAGGGTGCATTGAAGATACCCGCGCATCCGCAGGCGCTTTCCTTGGCAGATTTGTCGTGCGGCGCGCTGTCGGTGCCGAGAAAATATTTGCTGCTGCCCGATGTCGCAGCCTTGCGGAGCGCAAGCCGGTGTACCTCACGTTTGGCGACTGGCAGGCAGTAAGCATGCGGACGGATGCCGCCTGTAAACATGGCATTGCGGTTGATGTGCAAATGTTGCGGCGTGATGGTCGCTGCGACATTGGGACCGCTGGCATCTACAAAAGCAACCGCGTCTGCGGTGGTGATATGTTCAAACACGATCTTCAGCTCGGGCAGATCGCGGACCAGTTTCGACAGCGTCCGTTCAATGAACACAGCCTCACGGTCAAAGATATCGACATGCGAGTCTGTAACTTCGCCGTGGATCAGCAATGGCATGCCAATCCGCGCCATATGCTCGAGCGCGGGCATGATGTTGGTTATGTTCGTAACGCCGTGTGCGCTTCCGGTGGTGGCGTGCGCGGGGTATAGCTTTGCCGCTGTAAACACGCCTTCGGCGTGACCGCGCGCCAGTTCATTCCCGTCGGTTGCGTCGGTAAGATAGGCTGTCATAAGCGGCGTGAACGTTACGCCTTCGGGCACCGCCGCCAAAATCCGGTCACGATAGGCCGCGCCTGCTTCAACCGTCGTTACAGGTGGCGACAAATTGGGCATGACAATCGCGCGCGCAAACTGTTTCGCGGTGAAGGGCACCACGCTGCGCATCGCTGCGCCGTCGCGAAAATGGAGATGCCAATCATCAGGGCGGCGGATGGAAAGAATCGTCTGGTCGGTCATGGCTTCCCTTTAAGCGCCTCTCCCCCTATCTGTCACCTATGCCAAACACCCGTCTATTCGACCGCTGCGTTATCCGTCTGTCGCCCACTGAAGCGAATGAGGACGTGCGCCAATTTTTGCAGGGGCTGGTGACGCAGGATACCGCGGCAGAGATGCCCTTATGGGCGGGTTTGCTGAGCCCGCAGGGAAAGGCGCTGTTCGATTTCATTCTGTGGGCAGATGGCGACGATGTGCTTATCGATTGCGAAGGCACACAAGCAGACGCATTGGTCCGCCGCCTGTCCATGTACCGGTTGCGCCGGAAAATCGCCATTGCCATTGATCCGGCATGCGGCGTGTTCTGGCAAGGCGACGGCAGCACAGACCCGCGCCATGCGGAGCTTGGGACACGCTGGCTGGGCGCGCTGGCCGCCGACGACGTCGATGTGAGCGCCGCCTATCGCGCGCATCGGCTTTCGCTCGGCATCACCGAGGGCGTACATGAGCTGGGCAGCGAACAGACATTGTGGCTTGAGGCCAATGCCGCCGAACTGAATGGGGTTTCATTCACCAAGGGATGCTATGTCGGGCAGGAGAATACCGCGCGTATGAACTGGCGGCAAAAGGTGAACCGGCGGCTGGTGGTCGTCCCCTTGGCGCAAGCCGACGAGAGCCGGCAGCGGTGCGTCTATCCGGAACTCGATATATCGGTGGAGTTGCGCCGCGTCGAAGATTTGACGGCGCTTGTTCTGCCCGACTGGCAGCGCGCTGCGCTTGGTTAATCGAGCCGCTCGAGCTTAACCTTCGCGGTCCCGCTGCGGTGCATGCCGATCTGTTTGGCCGCAGCATAAGATAGATCCATGATGCGTGATTTGCTCCACGGACCGCGGTCGTTCACCCGCACGATAACTTCCTGACCATTGGCCAGATTGGTGACCACCACCCTTGTGCCAAAAGATAACGTCCGGTGCGCTGCCGTCATCGCGTTGGGATCAAAACGCTCGCCACTGGCCGTGCGATTGCCGCTGAGTTCGGCGCCATAATAGCTGGCCAATCCGGTGCCGATTTCGACACGGCTGTCGCCCGCCTGCGCCAAAACCGGCAAGGCGATGAGCGCGAGCGCTAGATAGTGACGTTTGTGCATAAACCTCCCCTGAGGCGTGCGGGCTACAATAAACGCCGCACGCTTCCAATTGTCGAAGCGATAATGTGCACAGGCTTTGCGTTCAAACGTCCAGATTGGCCACGTTGAGCGCGTTTTCGACAATGAAATCGCGCCGTGGCTCAACCACTTCGCCCATCAGCTTGGTGAAGATATCATCCGCCAAGTCAGCCTGGTCAATTTCAACACGCAGCAGCGACCGGTGATCAGGATCAAGTGTCGTTTCCCACAATTGCTCCGCATTCATTTCGCCAAGACCCTTGTAGCGCGAAATCGATAGGCCCTTTCGCCCTGCGGCGAGTATGGCCTCAAGCAATTCCGATGGACGCGTGATCGCGCCTTTATTGCCCACACTGACGGCGGTCGTCGCGCGCTTGGCTTGGTCGCCAACGGCATCCGCGGCTTCTGCGTCGCTATCTGCTTCGATGTCTTCGGCGGCATCCGCTGCTGCAGCGGCAGTGACCTTCACCAATCGGGCAGGGGTCTCGTAACTGGCGGTTTCTTCGCTGGCGAGCTTATGCAGCTTGCGCGCTTCTGCCGACATTAGGAATGCCGCGTCGATGATGTGGTGATCGGTTACACCGCGCCATAGGCGTTCGAAATGATAGCCACCGTCTTCGGATACGCGGCCGGACCATTTGCCCTCAACATCCTGCGCACCCATCCATGCGGCCGCCTTGGCCACCGCAGCAGCGCGGTCGGTTGCTTCGGGGTCAAGCGCGCCGGTGAGCGCCATGGCCTCGACAATTGTGGGGTCGTAACGGCGGGGCACAAATGCCATCAGGCTGCGCATCCGGCGTGCATGATCGACCAGTGCGCCCAAATCGGCGCCTGCGCGTTGTCCGCCGGCACCTTCAAGCACAACGCCGCCAAGACCGAGCTCTGCAAGATGGTCGTCGAGCGCTTTGTCGTCCTTAACGTAAATTTCGCTGCGGCCTTTCGCGACTTTGTACAAAGGCGGCTGCGCGATGAAGAGATGGCCGTTTTCGATAATCTCCGGCATCTGGCGATAGAAGAATGTCAGCAACAATGTGCGGATATGTGACCCGTCGACGTCAGCGTCGGTCATGATCACAATCTTGTGATAGCGCAGCTTTTCAATATTGAAATCTTCGCGACCAATGCCCGTGCCCATGGCTTGAATGAGCGTGCCCACTTCCTTGGACGAAAGCATCCGGTCAAATCGCGCGCGCTCGACGTTCAGAATTTTACCCTTGAGCGGCAAAATTGCCTGATAATGCCGGTCGCGACCTTGCTTTGCCGAACCACCTGCGGAGTCGCCTTCGACCAGGAACAGTTCGGATTTGGCAGGGTCTTTTTCCTGACAGTCGGCAAGCTTGCCGGGCAGAGACGCAACGCTCATCACCGATTTGCGGCTGGCCTCGCGCGCCTTACGTGCGGCTTCGCGGGCTGCGGCAGCGTCAATGACCTTTTGGATCACGGTGCGCGCATGGCCGGGATTTTCTTCAAGCCACTCGCTCATCCGGTCAGCCATCAGACTTTCCAGCGGCTGGCGCACTTCCGACGAGACCAACTTGTCTTTGGTCTGCGACGAGAATTTTGGATCAGGCAATTTTACCGAGACAATCGCGGTCAGGCCTTCGCGCATGTCATCGCCCGTGAGCGTGACCTTTTCCTTTTTCAACACGCCCGATTTTTCGGCGTAGTTGTTCAGCGTGCGCGTCAATGCCGAGCGGAATGCTGCCAAGTGGGTGCCACCATCGCGCTG
>JBILOZ010000069.1:0-10619 GCA_044374245.1 Sphingorhabdus sp.
GCTAAAATCAAGGATTGGCGCCGCATCCACACACGCTACGATCGATGCGCACACACCTTCATGTCGGCCATCTGCATCGCCGCTACCGTCATCTTCTGGTTGTGATCAATGAGTCCTGACCCTAGATATTGATAGCTTGTGTCTTTTCGTCTTCACTGATTGAGTTTGCTTGTTCAGCGTAATCCATAACTTTCTTCCTTCTGTTTTAGACATGCAGGAGGTGAATTCCTCTCTGCATTCTATATCCCGTTATACCACTAAATTGATGCCGTTTGAGTTTTGCATTGACGTATGTTGATGTGGCATCAATAGGTAAAACCATGAGCAGAAAGTCTACAAAACCGTCCTTTTTCGTTTATGCTCCACCGCTTTTAGGTGTGCGAAAAAGTCTCAGAAAAGCGCCCCAGCCAGCTGACCAAAAGTCTGAGCGTTGGAAGTGGTCAGTGTTCTACTACTGGTGGGAATATCTGCGACGGCATGAAGGCTATCGTAAAACTTGCGAAGCAGGTGGCATCGGTCAGTTTGCTAAACTGTATGTGGACTTCGGTGATGTGCATTCATGCGATTTTTGGTCGTGGTGGAAGTCGCACAGTCATCTGTTTTCTGAGCCAGAAGCCAGAAAGGCAGAACCATTTGATCCGTCTGACATGCAGGAAGATGATCAGGGCGACTTCATCTACATTCGCATCCCCCGCGAGAACCAGCTTAAGCACTCGCTGACGCAGGTAACTCGGATCGTGAAGAGACGGCTGGTAAAGCGGGATAGTAGAAAGATAGTCACACAAGCCCGTTACAAAGTTGCAACCAAGCCTCTTCTGCCATCGCTAGATATGCACTTGAGAGTTTGGGATGCTCGCCGTGACAATCCTGATGCCACATTGGAACAGTTGGCTGACATTGCAGAGGTCAGTTTCAATCATGACGTAAAGGGAGAGTCGCTTGGGACACGAGCATTGTTGAGGTTGCCTGATGACGATATTCGCAAGGTGCTCAAGCGACGAAAGGAACTCGCGGTTCAAAGGCATCTTAGGATCGCTGAGCAGTATATCCAGAATGTAGCTGAGCGAGAGACCTTCCCGTTTCGCACCAGTCGTTGATCGCCCACCTATCTCGCAGGTAAGGCTGGAATTAGGTAGGAATTGAGAAGGCAAGGATTCAGAATCTCATTCTCAAAAAGGAGAATGTGAATATGTCCACTATCGCTAATTTGAAGCTCATTGAGTTCAAGCCCCAACACGCCAGTGGAGCTGTCTTTGTTCGTCGTAGGAAGCTAGCTGATAAGATCGCTCAGCAGATCAGTCTTGCGTCTGACCCAGCGTATGCACCCACTAAGATCATCACGCTCACTGACGAAAACGGAAACGAGCAACGCCGTGAAGTCGCTAAGCATATCAAACGTTGGTGGGTCACAAATGCTGATGGCTCAGTGCAGCTTACGATACGTTACGGCAGCAAACCCGTTGAGCTTGCGAAGGGCAAGAATGCTATTGAGCTTAGCTCTGCGTCTGAGATTGCGTCCACGCTCTCGTTGATTTCTGACGCAGTGATGGATGGCGAACTTGATGCTGCACTGGTCATCAGTTCAGCATTTGGTCGTAAGCTAAAGAAGGGTGGAGCGTAGCTTCAATCTTCTTGAAGATGCTTATCAATGCTCAAATCGTCTTGTTGCTACCTGTGAAGGATCAGGGCATTAAGTCTTTGGAAATTATGGACTAGAAGGCTCTCATGCTAACACTCAATCTAACACAAAACCTTCACATAAATAAAACAAGCGCATCAAAGCCTCAGATTTATGTGACTTTTAGCTTGCGTAGCTATTGAGTGGGAATAAGGCTTAAGACCTGCGCAAACATCGTGCCGGACGATGCTCATCGCCCGGCATTGAATTGCGGCGCCGACGATGAAAGGCTGATGATATGACCGATGTCACCACGTCCAGCGAAATGGCGATCTTTGACGACATAACCGAGCTCGCTAAATGCGCCTTAGCAGCGTCTTCGTCCATAGATGGCTCCATCAGCGACCCAAAGGTAGTTTCGACGGCATTATTCCGACGCCTGATTGGGCATCACGTTGGTTTCGAAGTGCTCTGGAAGCAGGGGCTTCAGTTGGAAGCGGACATCATACTTCGTTCAGGAATTGAAGCAGCAATTTGTTTGGCCGCTAACGCCAAGCTTCCGGAGCTTTTCAGCCAGCTTTTGCGATCCGATGCAGCCTATACGCTTCAAAGCCAAATCAAGATGTACCGCAATGACAACGACATGGAGGCGGTCAGGCAAGCGGAGAGCGTACTGAGAGACTTGCAAAATGACCAGAAGGCAGCGGCGCTAAATTGGAGAGCGTTAGCGACGCAAGGAGACGTCGCTCGGTTTTATGATTGGTATAAAAATCTGTCAGGTGTCTCGTCCCACGTTTCGGGTGTGTCAATTATGAAAGACATACAGAATCGCAAAGTCGCCGATGCGCAAGAGCTTCTGCGCCAGCATGGCCAAAAAATGCACTATATGATGATGGGCATTGCGACCCTGCGGGGCTCCATCTTCCACGCACGCACAATCAACGAGCCAGAGCTTCTTGAACGCTCGGCAGCGATTGCCGAGAGGCTGGACAAAGTGTCTTTCGATTGGCTGGCGTAACCCATATGTCATCATCCTTATCCCCCGCGCAGCTCAGCGAAATCGTCGAAATGGCGCTGTCCGACCATATCAGTTTTACGCAAATTTCGGCGCAGCACGGCGTTACCCCGGACCAGATAAAAGCAATCATGCGCACGCAGCTGAAACCCGGCAGCTATCGGGCATGGCGCAAACGCGTGCGCGATTTCGGCGACCGGCGCGAGCATTATAAGTGACAGCCATTCCGCGCGGGCGATTGCCGTGGCTGCTTTCCTATCTAGTCGGTAATCGGGGCGGTCGTGATGACGATATTTCTCAATTTTTGCCGACCGAAAATGACTTCAAGGCCGGTGCGTAATCGGATAGTGCCTCACCGCCTATGCCCCTGACGCCACGGGCCGTAAGGGCGGCGATAATTTCGACAGGATCGAGCGCTTGAACAGCCCGCTTTTGTCGATGGGCGATCGACGCCCCAATACCCGCCGCCTCACCCATCGCCATGCATTGGGGCATGCCGCGAACCGAGGCAAAGGCGGCAGGATCGGCGCAGACCAGCCGCCCCGCGAAAAGCAGATTTTCGATTTCGCGCGGTACCATCGCCTGAAAGGGAATGGTGTAATAGTTACCCTGCGCCACAATCGCGTCATGCGTCATGGTGGCATCACTTCGCATGACATCGTCGATGGGATTGTCGCAGCAGACGATTCCATCCGCAAACTTGGTGGCCGCCACAAGCTCCCGGGCAAGGATGCGGCGCATTGCCTCAAGCTTGCGGGTCTCGCGCACGCCGATGGTGGGGCCTAGTTCGCTTATCCGGGCCTGTTCAAAGCCGGGTACGCAGTCGATCAGAAACTTCGCCAACTGATGGCAGCGCCGCCGACCTTCTTGTGTTGCTTTGGCCACCTGCTGCGGATCGGTTCCGTCCACCCCGCGGATATGGACTGAGTTGCAGAAGACCGTATCCCGGTGGAATCCGCGCATCAGGTAAAGCTTGGCGAGATCGGGGTGCAACCGGCCTTCGGCAATGCCGCGCGCGGCCTCTTTGGTAAAATAGGGATCATCACTGGCGAAGACCTGTTCCCAAGGTGCATTGAGCATGGAGAAGGACAAGGTCACGCCCATCATGTTTCCGCGCGCGTCGCCGAGTGCGAAGGGTACGCCAGCCTTGGCGGATATGTCACCATCGCCCGAGCAATCGATCACCATGTCTGGCGCGATAGTCAGCGGCCCGGTCCGGTCATAGCAATCTACCGCCACGATGCGCTGGCCGTCCAGCACGGGGGATCCCGCGAACGTGTTGAGATGAACATCGACGCCCGCATCCTCCAGCATCTGGAACATGGCGAACACGGCCGCTTCATGGTCGTAGATCACTTCGGCACCGAAATTCTCGAGCGTGGACGGCCGGACCTCGGCCAAGGGCGGCTGCATATTGCAAAGCATATTGGTCAATGTGTCGAAGATGCCGCCGATACTCCGGCCTATCGGGAACCCGCCGCCCCATGGCATTCCAGGGCAGAACGACATAACTCCACCGATCTTGCTGGTTCCCTCAATTAACCGGACGCGGGCGCCTTGACTGGCCGCTGCGCAAGCAGCGCCAAACCCGGCGGTGCCGCCGCCGATAACGAGGACATCGGTAGATATCTTCCGTTGCATTATTATTTGACCATCCTTTCGACCGCAGGCAGCATGATCAGCGTGTTGAATGCAGCCGTTGTGCAGCAAGCCAAATCGATCTTCCTATGAATGCGCGGTCTCCTCTTGGCGCCGTTCTGGCTCAGCGCCGTGTCGCGTGCAAGTGCAATTGCCGTTCGCTTTGAATTGGCTGAAGGTTGATGGGGTGCAGCCTACATCGTTCGCCAGGCTTTGTGCGCGCGTGCGCTATTTGAAACCAACTTAGATCAGGCAGGCCTTGCGGACTCTCGATGTTGGGTACGAAGATGAACTGCTGTTTCGCTATTGCTTGGATACACAGTTGTTGCGTTTATGTTAATGGCGTCCAGCTGCTTTAGTATTTTCCGCTTGTTGATAATTTTTATGCGCGCAATTTCAATTCCATCTTGCCCTTCTTCAGGCAACGCAATCTCATGACCAAACAATAGGAACGCTCCCATCTGGGACTTGATGCGAATGTTGGTTCGCTTGGCTTTGACGCATATTATTGAACCAAGGTGTTGTGGGTTGATATTCGGTTCAAAAAAGGCCTTCTCTTCTCTGATAAGGTGCAGCAATTTCTTGGCAACATCGGTCGTGTTAAACTGCTTACTATCCTGATTCAGATCGATTTCATTCTTTTGCAGATATGATAGCTTTGAAAGGTTAGAGATGCAGCTTACCGTATCAGAATCATAATATTTAATAGCATCGGACAAAATCCGAAAAATGATAACTTCACCTGATTTTTTTGATAGTTCCGGATCGCCGCTACAGGCGAAAAATAATGCAACTAATGGATTGCTTGAGATATCTAGGAGACGTGTTGGAAGACTATAATGCTGCATGCGGACAAGTCGATCAAAGCAATATTGGTCACTCTGAAACTCGTCAAAATGTGCGATTAGTAGCTCCTTGCAAAGCCGATCTTCTCTCGGAAGAAATTGCCATGACCCATCCGCAGATTTTCGGAGAAGGGACGGCGTGAGCTGGAAATTCGGATCTTCATGTCCACGGAAGAAAGTTTCGGTATTCTCGCCAGGTGACCACCTTTCGAGGATCTTAAGAAATGTTTCGACGGATCCTGCTGTACCAACAGTCTTCTTTACATACGACGGTCTCTCGGCATCGGGGGATTGCAGTGGCTCAGCCAAAGATGCAATATCGTTTCCGGATTCCGGTTTCAGCCGCTCCAGCGCGGTGAGGATAGATTCTACGTCTCCCGTCCGCACTGCCCAGTGAGTCCGAAAAAGTTGGAAAGCATCCGCTTCAAAGACCCGCATTGCATCATCGAGGCTATCGAAAGTTATCTCCCCAAAATCAACAAGCACTTCGAAATCTGCCCTCACTTCTCGGCGGTCAACGGAGATATTCGAAATTCGTCCATACTTGATCAACATTGATGCTTCCGCACCAGAGCGACTAACTTCACTACACAAAAACGTTGGTAGTTTTTCGAGGAATTGCGTGGAGTCGGTTTCGAGGTTTTCGAGTGCACTGGATAGGTCAGAAGGCGTGTACTCAAACATTCGTCCACGGTTCATGACGATGGGTTTGTCCGTGGCTTGAACACGTGCGTAGGTTCCGAAAGCGATGTAGTTGAAATTGTCTGTCGTTTTTTTGATCATGCAAAATGTTAGCATTCAAAATGCTTAAGAAACATGTAACGAAACTTTACGACCCCACAAAGGCGCACCAGAAAGAAACCCATGTCACACATCACCCTCTACGGCATTCCCAATTGCGACACCGTCAAAAAGGCGCGGAATTATCTTGATGCGCGCGGCGTCGGCTTTGTCTTTCATGATTATAAAAAGGCTGGTGTGACCGAAGCGCATCTGGCGCGCTGGGTGGGCGAAGTTGGCTGGGAAAAGCTGCTGAACAAGGCGGGCACGACGTTCAAGAAATTGCCCGATGCCGACAAGGCCGACATTGATGAGGCGAAAGCCATCGCGTTGATGGTCGCCAACCCGTCGATGATCAAACGGCCCGTCGTCGAAGGCGGCACGACTTTGCTCGTGGGTTTCAAGGAATCCGAATGGGAACCTGTCTTGTCGCAGAAATGAAACGCTGCGCGGCCTTGACGGCGGCATGGAAAAGCTGCGCGCCCTCTTGATCGCCTTATTCTTATTGCCCGCCTGCACGACACCGGAGAACCACGCCATGGAAAAACCCTTAAACGGCCAAGCCATCATCATCGCCCACCGCGGCGCATCGGGCGAGCGGCCCGAACATACCATCGCGAGCTATACCCGCGCGATTGAACAGGGTGCGGATTATATTGAGCCTGACCTTGTCCTGACGAAAGACGGCGTTTTGGTCGCGCGGCATGAGAATGAGATTTCGGAAACCACCAATATTGCCGAGAAGCGCGAATTTGCCAACCGCAAGACAAGCAAGACCATCGATGGTGAGAAAATGACCGGCTGGTTCACCGAAGATTTCACGCTGGACGAGCTCAAGACGCTGCGCGCCAAGGAACGCCTGCCGCAATTGCGCAAGGACAATATGGCGTTTGACCGGCAGTTTGAAATCCCGACCTTTGAAGAGATACTGACCCTTGCAAAGGCGCACAATGTCGGCGTCTATCCCGAAACCAAGCACCCAAGCTATTTCGCGTCGATCGGCCTGCCGCATGAGGCGCCGTTGCTGGCGATGCTGACCCGTTTTGGCCATGTCACAAAAGATGCGCCGATTTTCATCCAATCGTTTGAAGTCGAAAATCTGAAAGCATTGCGGCCCAAGACGAAATTGCGGCTGATCCAGCTGATGGATGACACCGGCAGCCCCGCCGACCGCAGCGATTTGACGTACTCGCAAATGGCCACTGCCGAGGGCCTGAAAATTGTTGCGACCTATGCCGATGGCGTTGGCCCGAACAAGGCCATGGTCATCCCACGCACGATGATCGGCAATCTGGGCACGCCCACGACGCTTGTCGCTGATGCGCATAAGGTCGGCCTTGCGGTGCACCCATGGACATTCCGCCGCGAAAATTACTTCCTGCCATTGGCGCAAAAATCAGGCGTCGACCCGCGCGGCATTGGCGATGTTCAGGCCGAGATGAAGGCGTTTTTGGCCACGGGCATTGACGGCATTTTCAGTGATAATGTTGCAGAGGCGGTTTCGGCGCGGGGCCAGTAACAACCGCGAGTCAATTTTCTTTCGTGCGGTGCGTTTAGCGGCTAAGTCCTCCGCTTATGTCTACCAATTCAAAAACGCTCACGTTCGACACATCCACCAGCCGTGCGAACCCGACGCCGTCGCCGATGAAGCGGCTGACCGTGCCGCGCATCCGTCAGCAAAAGGGCAAAGAACCGCTCGTCATGCTGACTGCGTACACCGTGCGTATGGCGCAATTGATGGACCCGCATTGCGACATGCTGCTCGTCGGCGATTCGCTGGGTCAGGTGATTTACGGTTTGCCGCACACAGTGGCGGTGACGATGGAAATGATGGCCGCGCATGGCGCAGCGGTTGTGCGTGGCAGCTATCATGCAGCCGTGATCGTCGACATGCCTTTTGGGTCTTACGAAGCCTCGGCCGAGCAGGCATTTGTCAATGCATCGCGGCTATTGAAGGAAACCGGCGCTGCTGCGGTCAAGTTGGAAGGCGGCAAGGTTTTGGCCCCTACGGTCGAATTCCTGACGTCACGCGGCATTCCGGTGATGGCGCATGTCGGCCTGACGCCGCAAGCCGTGAACATCCTTGGCGGCTATGGCGTGCGCGGCAAGAGCCCTGAAGAAGCCAAATCGATTGTCGAAGACGCCATCGCCATGTCCGATGCCGGTGCCTTTGCCATGGTGATCGAAGGCGTGCTGGAACATATCGCCATTGAAATTACGCAGAAAGTCGCCTGCCCGACGATTGGCATTGGTGCGTCCGCGCAATGCGACGGGCAAGTTTTGGTCGCCGAAGACATGCTCGGCCTGTTCGACCGCGTGCCGAAGTTCGTCAAAAAATTTGGCAATATGGGCGTCAGCGTCGAAGATGCTGTGCGCGAATATGCCGCTGGCGTGCGTGACCGCAGCTTCCCCGGACCCGAACAGCTGTACCAACCTGCGTAAAGCAGGCTGGCCTATCCAGCCAAGTCGGGCTAAGGACGGCTCCAACTGATCAAGACTATTTATAATCGGAGGCCCTCTTGGCTTTGACACCGACAGAACAGCGCCCTGAAAAAGACCGGAGCGGAAGCGACGAAGCGTTTTTGCGCGAAGTGGATGATGCCGTCCGCGCAAGCGATCTCACCAATTTCTGGACACGTTACGGACGCTGGTTATTGGCCGCAATTGCGGCGGGCTTGCTCGCTTTTGGCGGCTGGATTGTCTATCACAACCAAAAGCAGGCAGCCGCTGACTTGCAAAGCGAACTGTTCGTTGATGCGATGGACAAATTGCGCGCCGGTCAGGAAAAAGAAGCACGCGCGCAGCTCGCGACACTCGCCAAGGCGGACCAACCGGGCTATCGCGCGATGGCGCAACTGGTCGAAGCCAATTTGCTCGGTGAAGACGGTGAGACCAAGAAAGCGGTCGCAATTTATGCAAAGGTCGCCGCAGACAGCAGCCTGCCGCAGACATTCCGCGACCTCGCCCTCATTCGTCAGATCAGCGCCGAATTTGATTCGACCCCACCGCAACAGGTTATTGACCGGTTGAAGCCACTTGCGACCCCCGGCCATGCATGGTTCGGCAGCGCGGGTGAGCTGACGGCATTGGCCTATATAAAAATGGGTAAGGACAATTTAGCTGGCCCGATTTTTGCCCAGATTGCAAAGCAGGAGGACGTGCCGGAGTCGCTGCGCAGCCGTTCGCAACAAATGGCTGGCGCGCTTGGCGTAGATACTGTTCAGGTTGACGCAAAGCGCAATGCGACATCGAAGGCGGATGAAACCGCCTCCAAGGGAGAGTGAAATTGAAGACTGTCACTAAGCTTTTATTGGTCCTCGCTGCATCCACCACCCTTGGCGGCTGTGCCGTTCTGGACGGCGTGCGCGGCGATGCCGGAAAGAAAAACAACACCCCGACCGTCGGCAATCGCGTCGCCATATTGGGTACCGAGCGCGATACGGACATTGACGCCGCGCTGGCCAGTGTTGCGGTTACCTTGCCACCAGCAACCGTCAACGAAGCATGGGCGCAGCCCGGCGGTAACGCATCAAAATCACCGGGCCATGTTGAACTGAGCCAAGGTTTAGCGCGTATCTGGACCGCAAGCGTAACGGGCGCCAACCCGCGCGCGCGCCTCGCCGCGAGTCCGGTGATGAGCGACGGGCGGTTATATGTTGTCGACACCACGGCGCGGGTCACGGCCTTTGACGCCAACACCGGCGCGCAAATCTGGAGCAATGCGCTTGAAGTCAAAAATGATGGCAAGTCATCACGCTATGGCGGCGGCGTAAGCGCAACCGCCACCAACGTATTTGCAACCAACGGCGTTGGCGATGTTGCTTCGCTTGCGGCCGATACCGGTGCGCTGGTGTGGAAAAAACGTCCTGCCGGGCCCCTGCGCGGTGCGCCGACACTGTCCAATGGCAATCTATATGTCATGACCCAGGACAATCAGATTTACGCTTTGCGTCAAAGCGACGGTGAACCCCAATGGAACGAAGCTGGCCCGGTTGCCGCATCGGGCATCTTTGGCGTTGGCGCACCTGCGGCGGCACAAGGCACGGTCATCGCTGGCTATTCCAGTGGTGAGCTTGCGGCCTATCGTTATGAAAATGGCCGCAGCCTGTGGAGCGACACTTTGTCGCGCACGGCCATGTCGACATCGGTATCGACGTTGACCGATATTGACGCCGATCCCGTCATCGACCGCGGCCGCGTCTTTGCGCTTGGCAAGGGCGGCCGCATGGCATCTTATGAACTGGTCAGCGGCCAGCGCATTTGGGAAATCAACATTGCGGGCATTTCAACACCTGTCGCCGTGGGCGAATGGGTATTTGTGATGACGGATGAGGCAAAGCTTCTGTGCGTTGCGCGTTCGAGCGGCAAGGTCCGGTGGATCTCAAAGCTTCAGCGTTTCGACAATGAAAAGAAGAAAAAGGGCCCGATCAGCTGGTATGGCCCGGTCCTCGCCGGTGGCCGTCTGATCGTTGCCAATTCGCGTGGAGCGGTCTGGTCGGTTTCCCCCGACGAAGGCGCCGCCACCGAAGTATTCGACGTCAAAAATGACGTGTCGCTCGCCCCGATCGTGGCGAACAACACATTGTATATCTTGGACGATTCCGGCCGCATTTCCGCGTTCCGGGGCTAAGTCTTTAAAGGAGTAATGCCGGCATGTTGCCGACGGTAGCCATTATCGGTCGGCCCAATGTCGGCAAGTCAACTTTGTTCAACCGTTTGGTTG
>JBILOZ010000192.1:0-2719 GCA_044374245.1 Sphingorhabdus sp.
ACGTTGCCGATATGAACAATCTCGACCGCGCCTTTGACACGCTGGCGGCCAAATGGCCCAATATTGATTTCGTGGTCCACGCCATTGGCTTCACCAACAAAGAAGCACTGCGCGGCAAATATTTTGACGTAAGCTTGGACGACTTCCTGATGACGATGAACATCAGCGTCTACAGCTTTACCGCCGTTGCCAAGCGCGCTGCCGCGATGATGAAGCCGCTTGATCCCGAAACCGGTGAAGGTGGCGGATCGATGCTGACGCTTAGCTATTATGGCGCAGAAAAGGTCATGCCGCATTATAACGTCATGGGCGTGGCCAAGGCTGCACTGGAAACGTCGGTAAAATATCTGGCGAATGATGTCGGGCCACAGGGTATTCGCGTGAACGCGATATCGGCTGGACCAATCAAGACGCTCGCGGCTTCAGGCATTGGTGATTTCCGGTATATCCTGAAATGGAATGAACTGAACACGCCGCTGCGCCGCAATGTGACCATTGATGATGTTGGTGCGTCGTCGTTGTATTTCCTGTCCGATCTGGGCGCAGGCGTTACCGGCGAAATCCACCATGTGGATGCCGGTTACCACACCGTCGGCATGAAGCAGGAGGATGCTCCTGATATTGACACCACAAAATGATCGCGGGGCATCGCAACGGGCTGGTGCACTATCGTTCGGTACATATGAAGAAGTCGGAATCAGCAGATGAGCTTTAATACTTTCGGACGCGTTTTTCGCTTCACGACGTGGGGAGAATCCCACGGTCCTGCGCTTGGCGCAGTGGTCGATGGTTGCCCTCCCGGACTTGCTTTGTCCGAAGCCGACATTCAGCCATTTTTGGACAAGCGCCGTCCCGGAACATCGCGCTTCACAACGCAGCGGCAGGAGCCGGATGCGGTGCGGATTTTGTCTGGCGTGTTTGAAGGCCGAACGACGGGAACGCCCATTTCGCTGATGATCGAAAATGTTGACCAGCGGTCCAAAGATTATTCTGACGTTGCCAAGGCCTATCGCCCCGGTCATGCCGATTATAGTTATGACGCAAAATATGGCTTTCGCGATTATCGCGGTGGCGGACGTTCGAGTGCGCGTGAAACCGCTGCACGTGTGGCCGCCGGCGCGGTGGCAAGGGCGGTAATGCCCGACGTACACATCATCGCTTATGTTGCGGAAATTGGCGGCGACGCCATCGATCGCAATAATTTTGAGGCTGCCCAGATCGACAAAAACCCGTTTTTCTGCCCTGACGAAGCCGCTGCCGGTCGCTGGGAGAAACTGGTGGATGAGGCGCGCAAGGCGGGATCATCGCTGGGCGCCGTCATTGAATGCGTCGCCACCGGCGTACCACCCGGTTGGGGCGCACCATTATATGCGAAACTCGACAGCGAATTGGCGTCAGCGATGATGAGCATCAACGCCGTTAAAGGCGTCGAAATTGGCGCAGGCTTTGGCGCAGCGCGTTTGCGTGGTGAAGAAAATGCCGACCGCATGCGGCCATCTTCGGAAGGATCGAACCATCCTGAATTCCTCGCCAATAATGCAGGCGGAATTGCCGGTGGTATCTCCACCGGGCAACCCGTGCTGGTGCGGGTCGCGTTTAAGCCGACCTCCTCAATCCTCACGCCCGTGGAAACAATCACCCGCGACGGCGATGCGACCGACATCATCACAAAGGGCCGCCACGACCCGTGCGTGGGCATCCGCGGCACTCCAGTGGTTGAGGCCATGATGGCGCTTGTTCTGGCCGACCAGAAGCTACTGCACCGCGCACAATGCGGCTAGGGCTTTCCAGTGCCTAAACTCAACCTCGATGCAATCGCCCAAAGCAATGCAACGGGGTATCCCGCTCCATATGACCGCGAAGTTGAGGGCAGGTGGTGGCGAAGGTTGGCACCGGCAGCGGGTCTGACACAACTGGGTGCAAGTCATGTCGTACTGAAACCAGGCGGATGGTCATCGCACCGGCACTGGCACCATAAGGAAGACGAAATCGTCATCATTCTTTCGGGCGAAGCCGTATTGATTGAGGATGATGCCGAAACGCTTCTGCGGGCGGGCGACATCGCGGCGTGGGCGGCGGGCGAACCAAACGGCCATCATCTGATTAACCGCAGCGATTGCGATTGTGTCTTCATTGCCATTGGCGCTGGCGATCGCGGTGCAGGCGGTGTCTACGCCGATATCGACATGACATTCGGCGATGCGGGCTATTTCCGCAAAGACGGGACGCCTTATCCCACGGAGCGGATTAAGTAACCGCGTTCTCAATCCGCTGGATCGTCCATGGCTCCTGTGCGGCGGCAGCGTACCATTCTTCCATCCACGGATGCGCCATAATCGTTTCTGCATAGCTTTCGGCAAAGCCGGGCAGGGTGAAGCCATAGGTCACAAAACGCGTCACCACAGGTGCGAACATGATGTCCGCTGCACTGAATGTGCCAAACAAATATGGCCCGTCTTTGCCAAAGCGCGAGCGGGCTTCGGCCCATGTTTGCAATATGCGGACCGCGTCTTTCCGGGTCTCTTCGGATATCGTGACGTCGTGAAAGGTCTTGCGCGTATTCATCGGGAATTCGCGGCGCAGGGCGGTATAGCCCGCATGCATTTCCGCCGCCATGGACCGCGCCATGCCGCGCGCGACTTCATTTTTGGGCCAAAAACGGTCACGCCCAACCTTGTCCGCGAGATAATCGATGATCGCAAGGCTGTCCCAGACCACC
>JBILOZ010000070.1:0-10442 GCA_044374245.1 Sphingorhabdus sp.
GGCCTTTGCCGCCGGTCATCTGGTCGCCATCTGGCTGTATTTCCGGCACAGGCGTGTGGCGCCGAACTTTAGCCAGAAACTGCTCGCAATCGCGATTTTCCTGCTGACGCCGGTGATTGCTTATGGCCTTCCGCCGACCACCGACGAAGCGGTTCAGGTTGCGGCCTATAGCGTCATTTTGGCCGCGATGGCGGCGATGGCGTGGAGCAGCAATTTTCCCCGTTACCGTGTCGGCATCGGCGCGGTTTTGTTTGTCATTTCGGACCTGTTGATATTCGCGGAGCTTGGCCCGCTCGCAAATTCGAAGGTTTCGGGCATCGCGATTTGGTATCTCTATTATTTCGGCGTGTTGATGATTGCCGTCGGCGTGGCGCAGACCTTGGTCAAACGCGGGCATTATCCAGCCGGAGAGGAATGAACGGGCGGTCTGCCGTGGCGGGCCGTCGATGGACTTATATTCCACCGGCGCATCTTCTTCGGCATTGGCCTCTTCTTCCGGATCGCCTTCGCCAAAACCCGCGGATTCTTCAGTAAGTAGAAGCGCAGCCCGTACCCTTTCCCGCGCGCCCATGTCGCTGTGCGGCAACGCATCGTCGAACAGATAATCCCACATTTCCTCCGCACTGACGCCGTCGTCGACCAGTTGTAGAAACAGGTCAAAACGCGATGCGACCGCCATGACCTCTTCCAGCGTTCGTGCCGGATTGACGCGGTCGAGCAGGGTCAGGGACAGCTTCGTATTTTGCCGTGTATATGTGGTGATGCCCTCTTCGCGCACCCACCGGGCCTCTTCGCCCTTGATCGCAGCGGTCATCAGCCGGTCGGCAATGATGCGCCGCGCGATGATCAACGCCGCCTCCCAACCCAGATTGAACACATAACCGGCCGTGGTGCGGCGCAGCGCGTACCCGCCGCTCACGCCCATCCCCACCGCGCGCGCCGCATCGGCAACCACGCCATTGTCGGCCAGATGCGCCAGAAAAGCCGCCTGCCGCCCCGCGCTCCAGCCATCTGCACGCGATTGGTAACGCAGATAGGCAGCAGCAGGCAGCCGCACGTCGGCGTCATGGCGGAGCGAGGAGGGGGGAGGGAAGTCGTCGGGGCTGTGGTCCATGTCTCTTTCTTTCAAAAGACAGGACATAACCTATTTGGTTATTTGTAGGAAAGCAGATGTTGCGGCAGTTCGTTATGCGGTGGAGAGGGTTGATATTGCGTGCTGCTTTATGATATTCCATCTACATGAAAATCGTCCAAATATCCTTGCCCGACGATCTGGCGCGCGATGCTGCGCAGGCGGGATTGCTCGATCCGGCGCAGATGGAGTCATTACTGCGCGCATCGCTCAAGCAATTGGACAATGAACCTTCATCCGCCAGAGCGATGACGCGCGCGGCGACTTTAGCCACCGCGCCCGCCTTTTCCGCAATCTGGAACAATCCCGAAGATTCAGTCTACGATGCCATTTGATCCCGTTGGGCTGGGTTTTGCCGACATCATATTGGTACCATTTCCGTTTACCGACCAAAGTAGCAGCAAGAAACGCTTACTTTGTCATTCCCGCGAACGCGGGAATCCATGGGCTGAACAAGAAGTTCGAACAACGGGCGTTAGATAGCCGGACATGTCCGGCCATGGATCCCCGCGTTCGCGAGGATGACAATATTGGATGATGTGGGAAAGCTGAGCGGTGATTGGTTGTTTAGCCGCTATCCGCTATCCGCTTCGACTAATCGCCTGCGCTCGCACTCCAACAATAAGCCTCACGCCTCTCCCCTAAAGGAGAGGTGGAGTTAAGTGCACTGTCACCTTAAATCGCGGTTAATCTATTCTTCAACCGTGATGATCTTTTTGCGTCGCGTAAACAGGACGAAGAGGCCAAGGATGAGGTCGCCAATGGCCCATAAGACTAGCAGAATACCGATGCCCAATGTCGCGCCAATAGCCGCCCCAGCTCGCTCTGCGTCGTTGACTGCAGTTTCAGAAACCTGTCCCGCACCGACCATACCTGCTATTATCCAAATCAGCATGAGTATATTGAAGGCGATAAACATCCATTTGACTACTTTTCCGAAACCGGATCGGTCGCTTACTTCTCGTTGAACTGTCGGCATATACAATTACTCCCAATCAAGATTTGCTGTATCGAATGTCATTTGTTGCACCCCATTTTGAAAGAACTCCGCCTCGACGATCAGCTTTTTGGATTTTTTCAGCTTTTCAAGAAACCGCTTTTCGCTGTTTAGGAAAACCATGTTGTTAGTGCCGTCGCTCGCATCAGTGCAACCGAAACGCTCAATTCCGCCGTTGTCGAACTTTACGCTAAGGTAAGTGTCCTGAAAACTATTGCACAAAACTTGCCCGCTGGGGACGCCTACCAAGATATCAAAGCCGAACTTCGCAGAGTCTCGTATTAATATTTGTCCACGCTGCTCGCCGTAAGGAAAATCAAGATTTATGGTGTTTTCCGCGTCCAAACTTGCAAAACGGCTTTCTCCACCGCGCATTTCATCTTGCTCGGTATTATAAGACCACTTACTATTTGGTCGAGAAAGCTCTGTATTTGCAGCTTTGTCAGCCGATATGGATTGATCGCCGCTATCCGAATTAGTTGATTCTGTTCCGTCAGGCTGCGGCGCGGTAATTCCAATCATCACAAATGATGCAAACGCTGCTAGAGCGAAATGCCATCTTTTGGTACTCTGAATGTACGGCTTAAAAATTCCAACTATTGCCGCAATCAAAACTATGAGAAAAATATAACTCACACGATGCTCCCCGTTTTGCGTGTTGCAGGCTATATTTATTCAGATAAATTTCAAACCATTAATTTATTGTGTGTTCCAATCTGAAAAATTGTTCGCCGATCTCTTCACTCTCCTGCCACCCCGTCCTCGGCTTCATCACTTTCGTCAATCTTCGCGGCACCGACGACATGTTCATTGTCGCCAACGTTGAACAAACGCACGCCGGCGGTGCCGCGGCCAAGGACGCGTAGGCTGTCCAGCGGCATGCGGATCAGCTTGGCCTGGTCGGTGACGAGCATCAACTGATCACCCTTGGTTGCGGGGAAGCTGGCCACGACGGGGCCGTTGCGTTCGATATTGTCGATATTGGTGATGCCCTGACCACCACGGCCGGTGCGGCGATATCCATAAGCCGACGACAATTTGCCATAGCCATTGGCGCATACGGTCAGGATGAACTGTTCACGCTCCGCCATTTCCGCGATGCGTTCCGCCGACATTGTGGGTTCGCCCTCCTTCTCTGGCTTCCATGGGGCGAAGCGCAGATAATCTTCGCGCTCTTCGGGCGAAGTGCCCACGCGCTGAAGGATGGATAGCGAGATAACCTCGTCACCCTTGGCGAGCTTCATGGCGCGAACGCCGGTCGACGCGCGGCTTTGGAATTCGCGAATATCGTCGGCGGCAAAGCGGATCGCCTTGCCATTGCGGCTTGCCAGCAAGACGTCGTCTTCGGGGCTTAACAATTCCACGCCGATCAGCTTGTCATCGGCATCTTCGCCTTCAAACTTCATCGCGATTTTGCCGTTGCTTGGGACATTGGCAAATGCGTCCATGCTGTTGCGGCGGGCATAGCCCTTGGCCGTGGCAAAGACGACGCTGAGGCCGCCCCATTCGGCTTCGTCCTCAGGTAGCGTCAAAACGTTGGAAATGACTTCGCCTTCGCCGAGTGGCAGCAGGTTGACCATGGGCCGACCGCGGGTCGATGGGCCGCCTTCGGGCAGCTTCCAAACCTTTAGGCGGTAAACCTTACCGATGTTTGAGAAGAACAATACGGGTGTGTGCGTGCTGGTGACGAACAGTTCGGTAACGGCATCTTCATCCTTGGTCGCCATGCCTGCGCGGCCCTTGCCGCCACGGTTCTGGGCGCGGAAAGCGGCCAGTGCGGTCCGTTTGATATAGCCGCCATGGGTGACGGTGACGACCATTTCCTCACGCTCCATGAGGTCTTCGTCATCAAGACCGTCCCAGCTTGCGGTGATTTCGCACAAGCGCGGCGTCGAAAATTCGGCGTCAATGGCGACCAGTTCTTCGCGCAGAACCGTGTATAGCTTTACGCGGTCGCCCAAAATTGCGAGATATTCTGCGATACTCTCGGCAAGACCCTGAAGTTCCTTGCCAATTTCATCACGGCCAAGCGCCGTCAGACGGTGCAGGCGCAGTTCGAGAATGGCGCGCACCTGAAGCTCGGACAATTGGTAGCTGTCGCCCGTAATTTCGGTTTCAACGGCTTCGACCAATTTGATGTACGATGCGATTTCCGCGATTGGCCATTTGCGCGCGATCAACGCGGCGCGCGCCTCGGCCGGGCTGGCCGATCCGCGAATGATGCGGACAACTTCGTCCAAATTGGTGACGGCAACGACAAGGCCAAGCAACAAATGCGCACGTTCGCGCGCTTTGTTCAGTTCGAACTTCGTTCTGCGGGTGATAACCTCTTCACGGAAGCGGATGAATGCCTCAATGATATCGCGCAGGTTGAGGACTTCGGGCCGTCCGCCGCGAATGGCGAGCATATTGGCCGGAAAGCTCGATTGCGCCTGTGTGTGGCGCCACAATTGGTTGAGCACCACATCGGTGGTCGCATCACGCTTCAGATCGATGACGATGCGTACGCCCTTGCGGCTGGATTCGTCGCGAATGTCGGACACGCCTTCAATGCGCTTGTCCTTCGCGGCTTCGGCGATTTTTTCGACCAAAGCGGATTTGCCGACCTGAAACGGAATGCTGGTCAGGACGATCGAGCGACGGTCGCCTTTGCCTTCTTCAATCTCGTGGCGGGCGCGCTGCATGATGGAGCCCTTGCCTTCGCGATAGGCCGAACGTGCGCCGCCGGTGCCAAGGATCAATGGCCCAGTGGGGAAATCAGGGGCAGGGACGATCTCGATCAGCTCATCAATAGAGATGGCCGGATTATCGATATAGGCCAAACAGGCCTTGATCACTTCGCCCAGATTATGTGGCGGGATGTTGGTGGCCATACCGACGGCAATACCGCCAGCGCCATTCACCAACAGATTGGGGAAACGTGCGGGCAAAACCTGCGGTTCTTCGCGGCTGCCGTCATAATTGGGTTGGAAATCGACGGTGTCTTTGTCGAGGTCATCCAACAGCGCATTGGCGACCTTGTTCAACCGTGCTTCGGTGTACCGCATCGATGCTGGCGGATCAGGGTCCATCGATCCAAAGTTACCCTGACCATCGATCAATGGCACGCGCATCGACCAATCTTGCGTCATACGGGCAAGCGCGTCGTAAATCGCGCTGTCGCCATGCGGGTGATAGTTGCCCATGACGTCGCCGACAATCTTTGCCGATTTGCGATAGGGCCGGCCCGCGACAAAGCCGCCTTCCTGGCTTGCGAACAATATGCGGCGGTGAACGGGCTTCAGGCCGTCACGTACGTCAGGCAGGGCCCGGGATACAATGACCGACATCGCATAATCGAGGTAGCTCGACTTCATTTCATCGACGATGTCGACGGGCGAAATGTCCGATGGGTCCATTGTAACTATGTCGTCGCTCACAGCGCGAAAATCCTTATATTTTTTGGGTCACTAAGCCATAGACCCAAGTCGGTCATATGACCACAAGCGACTGTCCAATTAGGGGTGTTTTCTACAGCTTATCCACAGATTCACGCAGAGGGTGCGATTAGGGGGCGATGACGCTGCCATCATAAGCGAAAATCTGGCCGCTTTGCTCAGGCTTTAGCCCTGAAAGCACGCCAAGCATATCCGCAGCAGCGCGGGCAGGGACGAAGCGTTCATGCGCCGGATTGCCCTTAAATGGTGCGCTCAGCGGCGTTTCGACGGTGCCGGGATGCAGGGCAACCACAACCGATTGCGCATTTTTGCGCTGCCATTCGATCGCAATGTTCCGGATGAACATATTGAGCGCGGATTTCGACGCGCGATAGCTATGCCATCCGCCAAGGCGATTGTCCGAAATGCTGCCCACGCGGGCGGAAAGCGCCGCAAAGCAGACCGGGCCTTGCTTGGCCATGATCGGCAGAAAATGTTTCGCCACCAAAGCCGGGCCAACCGCATTGATGCGGTAATTTTCCATCATCCATTCAGGATCAAGCTCGCGCAGGCTTTTTTCCGGCCCTTTGGCGGCTGTATGCAATAACCCTGTGGCCACGATGACCAATTGCGGCGCTGTGCCCGCCACATCGCTTGCTGCGGCGGCTATGCTTGACTCATCCAATATGTCGATGGCCGGCGCGCTTGAGCGATGCAGCCGAATGACGCGGTCATATTGATCGCCCGCCTCCAAAGCATCGGCGAGTGCCGCACCAATGCCGCCACGTGCGCCAATTATCACTGCGGTGCGTTCTGGCACTTGAATTTTCCTCTGGTTCGTTCAACGGGAATATATGCGACTGCGCTATGTCAATTGCACTGAAGATGGCAAGGTCCTATACACGACATCAACCAAAGCCCATGGCAATACACCAATAGTCCCGGAGAGTTAAATGAAGCTGGTTTCAAAATTTGCCCTTGCACTTTCATTCGCCGCTATAACCGCTGCGCCTGCTTTTGCGCAGTCCGATGAAAAGCCCAAAAAGGAAAAAAAGGGGAAGGAAGCCACGCCTGCGGCTCCCAAGAGAAATTATTCTAAGCCGTTCATCGCGGCGTACATGCCTGTCGCCAATCTTTTGAACAAAACCAAGGATCCCGTCGCAGCGAAGGCTGAATTTCCGAAGATTCTTGCCGCCATTGCTAATGATGACGACCGTTATGAAGCGGGTGTATTGGCGGTCAACATCGGCGCTTTGGCGAAAGACACCGCATTGCAGGATCAGGGTATCGATCTGTTACTCGCTTCTGCGACGACGCCTATCGAAATGAAGCAGGCATATACGTTCCGCAAGGGCGCGATTGCCTATGATGGCAAGAAATTTGCCGACGCTGAAAAGAATATGTTGGATGCGTACAACCTCGGTTACCGCGCCAACAATATCGAGTTTCTGATTTCCAACGCCATGTCGCAGCAGAATAAAGATGCTGACGCTATCGCCTGGATCAGCAAGGCCATCGCCGCGAGCAAGGCAGCCGGACCGGTTAACAAAGCCTATGTCGTTCGTGCCGCCAACCTGTCTGCGAAAGCGAAAGATTATGCCGGTGCTGCCAATTTCTACAAAGATTTGGTGATTGCCGAAAATAACCCCGATTATTGGCATGATGCCCTTGCGTTCTTCAACCGTTCGCTCAACACGAACCCTGAAGAGTCGCTTGACCTTATGCGCTTGATGCGCGCGACCAATGGTTTGCGCTTTCAACAAGAATATGCCGAATATCTCGACAGCTTAAGCTATATCGGCGTGCGCTATCCGGCAGAGGCTGTGTCTGTATTGGATGAAGGCTTTGCAAAGGGCATCATCTCACGGAACAACGTGACCTTTAGCGAGCGTTACAATGAAGCCAAGGCACGTTTGGCGGAAGATACCCGTACATTGGCGGGAACGATCGCCCCGGCAAAAGCGAGCCCCAGAGCCATGCTGGCGACCCTGACAGGCGACTCATTCTTCTCACACAAGGATTATAAGACCGCCAAGGATCTGTACGAGACAGCTTTAAGCAAAGGCGCAGTGTTGGATAAGGATGGCGGAAACCAAACCGACCGCACCCGTTTCCGCCTTGCCATGTCGAAAGCCATGCTCGGCGATTATGCTGGCGCGAAAGCCGACTTTGCGCAGATCACTGGTGCAAACCGCAAGGCAATTGCCGAATATTGGGTGATGTATATCAACCATTTGGAAAAGCCTGCACCAGCAGCGGCGCCTGCTGCAGCACCCGCGACGTAAGCTTTGCGATAATTGATTGAAAAGGGCCTGAGCAATCGGGCCCTTTTTTTATGCCATCGGTATGGGCACGCCCGGTTCGTCCTTTGCGGTGCGAATGGTCAGCGACGTTTTAACGCTGTTTACATTAGGCGCGGACGTTAATTGTGATGTCAGAAATTCCTGAAATGACTGCAGATCGCGCGCAACGATTTTAAGGATGAAATCAATTTCGCCATTCAGCATGTGGCATTCGCGCACATCGGGGAGTGCCCGAACATGCTGCTCAAACGCCTTCAAATCTTCTTCGGCCTGACTTTTTAAGCTGACCATCGCAAATACGGTGATTGTGTAGCCCAAGGCGCTGGCGTCCACATCTGCGTGGTAGGATTTGATCGTCCCTGACTGTTCCAACGCGCGCATACGCCGCAAGCATGGCGGGGCGGTCAACCCAACCTTGGATGCAAGCTCCACATTGGTAATGCGACCATCAGCCTGCAATTCCGCCAAAAGCTTCAAATCTATCGCATCTAGGTTCATATTAGCCATGATCTTGTTATTTCCATTTCCATTATGCCTCTGCGTTATAATATAATTATATTATATTGCAATTGTCCCATAGTGTGACGCACCAATTATGCTGCTTTCGCAGGTCCCGATATCGGTTTATTCGACGCCGATCACACGGATAACGTAGCATTAGGATTTGCCGACTTTGCGCTTTGACGACCGCCTTGAAACCACTTTGCGTCAGGCGGACGATGATGGCGTTGGCTTGTCTGCCAAATGGCAACAACTGGTGGATATATTAGCGCAAAATCCGTCGGACTTTGAACCAATTGCCGTGGCTTCCGGATTGCAAAAAGTACGTCAAGTTATGGACTTTGTTCCCGCAACGGTGCGCGAACAATGTGTACGTGCATTGTCCGGGCGACTGCGCTCTGCGCCTTTGCTCTTGCTACTGTCGGGTGATGTCCCGGCGGTAGCTGCAGCGGCGGTCAGTGGTGCGCGGCTGAGTGATGCCGAATGGGCGGACATCGTCCCCCATATGTCCACCCGCGCGCGGGGATTCTTGCGCAACCGCAGGGATATTGGCCCCATGACCCAGCATGCGCTTCGGCTATGGTCTTCGGCAGATTTCGTGCTGGCTCTCGACAAAACCGAGGCTGACACGGTCGTGCGTGCACCAAAAGCTTCGCAAATCCGCGATATTGTTGAACGCATCGAAAAATTGCGACTGGAGCGGGAACAGCACGACCCGGCTGAAATACCGGCCAAGGTGTCTATCGAACGGCTCGTTTCGTTTGCCGAACCGATTGACGAAATTCGCTTCGAAACCGACGAATATGGCACCATCAGCTGGATGGAAGGCGCGCCTGCGGGGGCGGTTGTTGGCGTGAATATCGCGGAACCCGCATTTGACGCGGGGCCGGGACCAGATGCCTATGGCGCCGCAGCCTTTCGGCAAAAAATGCCGCTTGAAAATGCGCGCTTGCGCCTGTGCGGAGCGCCCGCGATTGCCGGGGACTGGCGGATCAACGCTGCTCCGGTTTTTGAACCTGCCAGTGGACGGTTCAACGGCTATCGCGGCATATTGCGTCGCCCCAATCTGGCCGAAGTCGCGCACATTCCGGAAGGCGACACGCATGACGCGGAAAATATCCAACAGTTGTTGCACGAACTGCGCACGCCGTTGAGCGCCATTATCGGCTTTTCAGAAATTATTGAACAGCAACTCTTTGGGCCCGTGACCGAGGAATATCGCACCATAGCCGGTAACATCCTGCACGATGCCCAGCGCCTGCTGGCGGGCTTTGATGATCTTTCAACAGCTGCAAAAATTGAGACGGGAACCTATGTTACGGAATTCGGTTCGACGGATTGTAAGTGGCTGTCGCTTCGGTTGGCAGATCGGCTTCGCGAGCTGAGCGACGTTTTGCACGTTACGTTGAACTTGGTCCATGCGCATCCGGTCCGGCCATTTGCGTTGGATAATCATTTGGCGGAACGTCTTTTTTCACGGCTGTTGTCTGCCGTCATCATCGGCTGCGAGGCTGGGGAAATCCTCGATGGTCGTTTCCGGACGGAGCTTGGGTTGAACGCGGTTAACCGTTTCGTGCTTAGCTTACCAAAAAAGCTTGCCGACATGGGCGAGAGCGAACTTTTCGGTTCCGGCCCGATCGATGATTCTCATGACGCGCCATTGCTGGGGCTCGGCTTTTCGTTGCGCCTCGTGCGCAGCCTTGCCCGGAATGTTGGCGGGGATTTACGTTTTTACAATCAAGCGCTGATCGTGTCGCTTCCAGCCGTCAATGACGGGCGAGCCGGATTAATGGACGAAGAGCGATAATGATATGGCGGGGCAGTGGGGGGCGATGCCGATCAGCTTGAGCAACTCTATAATTGGCCGAAGATCGTATTGTACCACTTGCGGAATAGCGGCGTTCGACCGGCAACGGTGGCAGAAAACGTCAAGGCGAACCGATTTTAATATTTTTGATGAGATAAAGGCTTGCAAGCCCGCCCAAAGTTCGGCTATCGGCGCGCAGGCAGTTGGCGAGCCGGTCAGGGCCTGTAGCTCAGTTGGTTAGAGCTGGCCGCTCATAACGGCTAGGTCGGGGGTTCGAGTCCCTCCG
>JBILOZ010000071.1:0-10413 GCA_044374245.1 Sphingorhabdus sp.
AAATTGATTTCGGCACGGGCGGCGAACATGAAGAGGTCATCGCGACCTATAAAATGTTCGCATATGACGAAGGCTGGAGCCGCCGCATTAACGAGGCGATCGACAGCGGCCTGACGGCGGAAGCCGCCATTGAGCGGGTCCAGCAACGCACCCGTATGCGTATGCGCCAGATTGACGATGCGCTGCTGGCGGACCGCATGCACGATCTGGAAGATCTATCCAACCGGTTGCTGCGTATTGTGTCGGGCCAAATGAGCACGGCGGCGCAGCTGGGTCTGAAAAAAGACTCGATCCTGATTGCGCGCAATTTGGGTCCGGCTGAACTGCTCGAATATGACAAACGGCGTCTGCGCGGCGTGGTGCTTGAAGAAGGATCGCTGACCGCGCATGTCGTTATTGTCGCGCGCGCGATGGGTATCCCCGTGCTGGGCCGCGTACAAGGCATCCGCCACAAGGTGCGCGATGGCGACATGCTGCTGCTGAACGCCGACGAAAAAAGCGTCATCGTCAGGCCATCGTCGGCTGCCGAAGAGCTTTTCCAACATGATCTGGTCGACCGGCAGAAGAAAAAGGCCCGCTATGCAGCGATGCGTGATGCCGCATCGATCACGAATGATGGCGTGCCGGTGACGTTAATGATCAACGCCGGGTTGCGCGACGATATGTCCGCCTTGGCCACCACCGGTGCCGAGGGTGTGGGCCTGTTCCGCACAGAATTCCAGTTTCTGATATCTGCCACGCTCCCGCAACGTGAGCGTCAGCAACGTTTTTATCGCGATGTCATTGACGCGGCGGGCGACAAGCCCGTCATTTTTCGTACGCTCGATATCGGCGGCGACAAACCCCTGCCCTATTTGAAAGACGAAACGAGCGAGGAAGAAAACCCTGCTCTCGGCTGGCGCGCGCTGCGCCTGTCGTTGGACCATGCAGGGCTGATGAAGGCGCAGGCCCGCGCACTCATTGAAGCATCCGCAGGCCGCACATTGAACGTCATGTTTCCCATGGTGTCCGAGCCGTGGGAATTTGACGCGGCCCGGGAAATATTTGAAGGCCAGATGCAATTTTTGGGTCGGCAAAAGAAACGGCTGCCTACAAAAATCCGTTATGGGGCCATGCTCGAGGTGCCGGCACTGGCCGAAACACTTGATATTTTGCTGCCTAAAATCGACTTTTTGTCGATTGGTACGAATGACCTCACCCAGTTTCTGTTTGCAGCGGACCGTGCTGACCCGCGCTTGGCCGAGCGATATGATTGGTTGAGTCCCGCCATTTTGCGTTTCATCCGGCGCGTGGTTCAGACAACGGACGGCTATCCAGTCGATGTCGCGGTATGTGGCGAAATGGGCGGACGGACACTTGAAGCGCTCGCGCTGATTGGCTTGGGCATCCATCGCCTGTCGATCACGCCAGCGGCCGTGGGACCCATAAAAGCGATGGTGCGCACGACCAACCATGCCGACATTCGCAAGAAGATGGATGAGCTGCTGAAAAATCCCACCGGGAATTTGCGTGAAGAACTGGCAAAATGGGCAGCAAGCCAAGGCATTGAAACCGGCTAAATTACAGGATTTCCCAAAGGTTAAAAGTTGTTATCGCCGTTGACTTTATCAAGAAGATGACCATTGTCCGCATAACTGCACAAAGAGGTGGAAAAAACGGGGTGTGGAGATTGCAGTGGACTTATTAGCGACTGTTGACGAAGATCACGGATCCGTGGGTAGCCAGCTAAAAGCAGGCCGCGAACGGCTGGGCCTTAGTCTATCCGATATCGCCGCAAAAACGCGTGTGCCGACGCGCCACCTCGAATCCATCGAGCAATCAAATTTTGACGCCCTCCCCGGCCAAACATACACGCTCGGTTTCGCAAGATCTTATGCAAATGCTGTCGACATGGATGCTGCGACAGTTAGTGAGGCGATGCGCTTGGAATTGGCGCGCAGTGGCCATGAAGGCTATCAGGCACCAGCTCAAAACTACGAACCAGCCGACCCGGCGCGCGTGCCTTCGAAAACACTCGCATGGACGTCGGCCGCAATCGCGGCGGTGGCGCTGGCGGCATATTTGATTTTCAGAAGCCTGACACTCACAGATGCGGCGCCAGCCGATAAACCGGTCACGTCACCGATCTCCGTAAAGCCAGCCGCCACAGCGCCGATCGCGCCTCTGTCGGCAAATAGTGCTGATTCTGCGCAGTAAAACACCGACGACGCCATATATATCTAAATAAAATCAGGTTTTCTTTGCACTGAAATCGCGTGATGGCTATTTGTCGCGTTGGTCCAATCAGCGATACGTCCAAACTTGTCAGTTTAAGGGGAATGAGCAATGAATTTTCGGCTTGCTGTGTTGAGCGGCGCAGCATTTGCACTCAGCGCATCCGCAGTTGCGCAAGATGCAAATATTGACGGGCGCGTCGGCAAGCTTGAGAAGGAAATGCGCGCTGTCCAGCGTCAGGTCTTTCCCGCAGGTGCCGGTAAATTTATAGCACCTGACATCCAATCACCCACCGCGACAAAGCCCGAGAACACCACGACGACGTCAGCAACGTCGGACCTGTTGGTGCGTGTCGACGCGTTGGAAGCGCAACTGGCCACTTTGACGGGTCAGGTGGAGCAGCAAGGCAACAATATGCGTGGCCTCGAAGCGCGCCTGAAAATCTTGGAAGCGCAACTGGCGAGCGCGCAGCTGGCGAGTGCACCGCAGGAAACCGAAGTGCCGGCAACCGCACAGGCCACAACCGCTCCAAGCGTCTTACCTGCCGCAGCACCTGTGCCCGCAGCAGTGACAGTCAAGCCCAAACCCGTTGTAGCAGCAGCCAAGCCGGTGGCTACGGCGGCTAAACCGAGCGCAGCGCGCGTTGCCGCAGTTGCGGCCATTGAACGGCCAGCCACTGGCGACGCTTTTGAAGATGGCTACACTTATGGCTTCAGATTGTGGGAAGCGAAATTCTACCCAGAAGCGCAAGCCACGCTGGAAGAAACGCTTAAAACATATCCAAAGCACAGACGGGCAAGCTTCCTGCGCAACTTGCTCGGACGGGCGTGGCTCGACGACAAAAAGCCTGCAACCGCCGTTAAAGTTTTCTACGATAACTACAAAGCAGACCCGCGTGGCGAACGTGCACCCGACAGTCTGTTTTTCTTAGGGTCAGCTTTAACCGACCTCGGCAAAACGGCTGAGGCATGTGAAGCATATGGTGAGCTTACAAGAGCCTATCCCGACGTTGCCAGCGGTCGCTTGGCGGATCGGGTCACTGCCGGTAAAACACGCGCGAAGTGCAAGTAACCGTCGACGCAGCGCTTTTCGACCGCTTTAACGGCGCGGTAAATGCGCTGCGTGTCCCGGCGGGTGCGCGCATATTGTGCGCGGTATCCGGCGGGCCCGATAGCCTGGCGCTGCTGATATTGTTGCACAAAACCATGTCCGATCGCGTTGTCGCGGCGACCGTCGATCATGGGTTAAGGCCAGAGTCCGCCGACGAAGCATTATATATGCAGGGCATGTGCAAAGACATGCAGGTGCCGCATGTCATTTTGTCGCCTGCCGAAAAAATCAGCGGAAATATTCAATCCGCTGCACGAGCCGCAAGATACGCGTTGTTGGCGCAGGCGGCAGAGCAGCATGATTGTGCGTATATCGCTACCGCTCACCATGCCGATGATCAGCTTGAAACCGTTTTGATGCGCCTTGCGCGCGGCAGCGGCGTTGACGGGCTATCGGCTATCCGGTCGAAAAATGGGCATATATTGCGGCCCTTATTGGGGTTCACTAAAGACGAATTGATTTCCATTTGCGCGGCCGCTGGGCTCAATCCGGTGGAGGACCCCAGCAACGCAAATACCGACTTTGAACGGGTCGCGATGCGCCATTGGCTGGCGAACACGCAGCATCCCTTTCGCGCCGACCGTGCCGGACGCACCGCCAGCGCAATGGCAGATGCCTCAGAAGCGCTGAATTGGATGACCGAAACACTCACGCAAGAAAGGGTCCAGCGCGAAACGGACGCGATCATGTGCGATGCGCGCGATGTCCCGCGCGAGATACAACGCCGCCTGTTGATCCATTGCCTGCAAATGCTGGAGCCCGAACTTGCCCCGCGCGGCGATGCCATTGACCGCCTGCTTTCCGAACTTTCGGACGGGCGCACCGCCACCATGGGTGCTGTCAAATGCGAAGGCGGCGACAATTGGCGGTTTACCATGGCACCGCCGCGGCGGAACTAAGTTTAAGCCGACCCGAATTTTGCCAATCGCTATATTGTCATTCACATAATCGCGCCTACATTGCACCAGTATCTCCGCGTATTTGGCGCGGGGCTGAAATCAAGGCAGTGATGATGAACGACGAACAGGAACCGAAAAGCAACCCGATGCTGCGGAATATGGCCATCTGGTCCGCCATCATTGTGGCGCTTCTGGTCGTCGCCTCCATTTTCAACGGCTCATCGACGCCGACCAACGGTATCACTTATTCGTCATTCCGCGACAAGGTTGAGGCAGGCGAAGTCAAATCTGTGGCCGTCGCGCCTGATCGTATCAGCGGCAAACTGCAGAATGACGAAACGTTCGTCACGGTCCCGCTTCCCAATGACTCCAGCCTCCCTTCTTTGCTGATTGACAAAGGCGTGGTGGTTGAAGCGAAGGCCGAAGAACAACCCAGCCTGCTGTTGATCCTCATATATCAGGCACTGCCATTCCTGCTGATCTTGGGCATCGCATTTTTCGTGTTGCGCCAAATGCAAAAGGGCGGCGGTGCTGGCGGCGCGATGGGCTTTGGTAAGTCCAAGGCAAAGCTGCTGACCGAAAAGCATGGCAAGGTTACTTTTGAAGATGTGGCCGGCATTGATGAAGCGCGTGAAGAGCTTCAGGAAATCGTCGAATTTTTGAAAGACCCGCATAAGTTCAGCCGTCTGGGCGGCAAAATTCCCAAGGGCGCATTGCTCGTGGGTTCACCGGGTACCGGTAAGACTTTGCTGGCACGCGCCATCGCGGGTGAAGCAGGCGTTCCATTTTTCTCGATTTCGGGTTCTGACTTCGTTGAAATGTTCGTCGGCGTCGGCGCGAGCCGCGTGCGCGACATGTTTGAACAGGCAAAGAAGAACGCGCCGTGCATTGTCTTCATCGACGAAATCGATGCCGTAGGCCGCAGCCGTGGTGCGGGCCTTGGCAACCAAAATGACGAGCGCGAACAGACGCTGAACCAGCTTCTGGTCGAAATGGATGGCTTTGAGGCGAATGAAGGCATCATCATCGTTGCCGCCACCAACCGGCCGGATGTGCTCGACCCTGCCCTGCTGCGTCCCGGTCGCTTCGACAGGCAAGTCGTGGTGCCGCGTCCTGACATTGATGGCCGCGTAAAGATCCTCGACGTCCATATGAAGAAAGTGCCCTTGGCACCTGATGTCGATGGCCGTGTCATTGCACGCGGTACGCCCGGTTTCTCCGGCGCGGACCTTGCAAACCTCGTCAACGAAGCGGCCTTGTTGGCGGCACGCCGCGGCAAGCGCCTGGTGGCTATGCGCGAATTTGAGGACGCGAAAGACAAGGTGATGATGGGCACCGAGCGCAAGTCCATGGTCATGACCGAAGACGAAAAGAAAATGACCGCCTATCACGAAGCCGGACACGCGCTTGTATCGATCCATGAAGCAGCGTCAGACCCAATCCACAAAGCGACCATCATTCCGCGCGGCCGCGCACTGGGTATGGTCATGCGCCTGCCAGAGCGTGATAATTACAGCTATCATCGCGACAAGATGCACGCCAATCTGTCGGTATCAATGGGTGGCCGTGTGGCGGAAGAGCTGATCTTCGGTTACGACAAAGTCAGCTCTGGCGCCTCAAGCGATATCCAATATGCGACGAGCCTCGCGCGGGACATGGTAACCCAATGGGGCATGTCCGACGAAATGGGCCCGCTGCAATATGAAGAGCGGCAGGAAGGTTATCTTGGCTATGGCATGTCGCAGCGGTCGGCGATGTCGGACGAGACGGCACGCAAGATCGACGCTGAAATTCGCAAGCTGGTTGAAGGTGGCCATAAGCGCGCGACCGACCTTTTGAAAAAGCATGACAAGCAGCTTCATCTTTTGGCCAACGCATTGTTGGAATTCGAAACCTTGTCCGGTGATGAGATCAAGCAGCTGCTTGAAACCGGCAAATTCGAACGCGATGATGGCAAGGTTGCGCAACCATCGTCCATTCCGACCGTCGGGACGGCCATTCCAAAAGCAGGTCGTCGCAAATCCTCAACCGTTGGTGACGTAACGCCGCAGGGCGCCTGATTTTCATCTTTGCAAAGGAACCTCGACGCTTTAGTCCAGTTGACGAGAGAGTTGAGGTCGCAATTATGAAATTCGCTGTGCTTATTGCCAGCGGCGCGCTGCTGTGTGCCGTTCCCGCCCAAGCCATGGATGCGGAAACATTTTATGTGAAGGCGCTCGCCCTCAAAAAAAAGGGCATGGGCGCGGTATTCTCAAAAGAGATCAAGCCGATGGCACAGCTGTTTCAAGCCGCCGCAGCTTCCGTCAAAGCCGAAAATGAACAAGCGCATGCTGCGGGCAAGCCGTTGTTTTGCGCGCCCAAAAAATACCGCATGACCGCCGAGCAATTTCTGGAGAGTTTCGCGAGCATTCCCCAAGAACGCAGGCGCATTCAAACCGTACGGGATGCCTGGCGCGAGATCGTCATCCGCCGTTTTCCGTGTTAGGTCGAGCCTACATAACGCAGATTTCATCACGAGGCTTCATCCGTGCGGGAATGCCAAAAGAAAAGGCCCGGACAAGCCGGGCCTCTTGCTTCAATATATGTGCGCTAAATTACCGGTCGTAATCGCGCTGCATGCCTGCGCCACGTGCGGGAGCAGCGGCCGTGAGGCGAAGCGCTTCTGCCGAAAGGCTGATCGAGCCGACTGCATCGGCTTCTTCATCTTCATCCACCTGAACCTTCTGAAGCGACTGCACGAGGCCTTCTTTCAGCTGGTCTGGACGAACCGTTTCTTCAGCGATTTCGCGCAAAGCCACAACGGGGTTTTTATCGCGATCACGATCAACAGTCAGTTCAGCACCACCAGAGATTTCACGCGCGCGTTCTGCGGCGAGTAATACGAGGTCAAACCGGTTGGTGACCTTGTCGATGCAATCTTCAACAGTAACGCGTGCCATCTTGGCTCCTGATTCTTCGGAATTTCGGGAAGTTGCCCGCGCCTAAAGACAACCAGCGAAAATGTCAATGAAAAGGGCAGGCAGCTTGCCGTAAGCCCCGCAAAGCGGTAACTTGGGTTATGGCAACACAATCAGGCACCCCGGGGTTCCCCGGAAAGCAGTTTCAGGTTGCTGGCCATCAGCTCCATCTGGTGCATGCCCCGAACGAAAGGCTTGATGCGGTGTTGCGCCTGATCGCGGTGGCGGAACACTCCATCCAGATGTTTTTCTATATGTTTGCCGACGATTCGGTCGGACGCGATGTGCGGACGGCGTTGATCGATGCGGCAAACCGCGGTGTGCGGGTACAGCTGATCATCGACAGCTTTGGTTCTGCCGCGATTAGCGACCGTTTCTTTGACGAACTGACCGATGCGGGCGGAAGATATCATTGCTTCAGCACCCGCAAGGGCCTGGGCTATATCATCCGCAATCATCAAAAAATCCTCATAACCGATGACAAGCACGCACTGGTGGGCGGATTTAACATCACCGATCAATATTTCGGGCGATCAGGCGATGATGACTGGGAAGATTTGGGCATCATTATAACTGGTCCGGAAGTGCCGCGTCTGGCGCGCTACTTCGACGACATGGCAAGCGCGTCGGCCGGCGGAAAGGTGCGTTATCGTAAAATCCGGTCGATTATTCGGCAATGGCGACCGGGTATAGGCGAAGTCCAATGGCTATTGGGCGGGCCGACAAACCGGATCTCCCCATGGGCGCTGACGTTCAAACGGTCTTTGCAAGTCGGAAAACGATTCGACATTGCGTCGGCCTATTTTTCGCCGTCGCAAACGATATTGCGCCGATTGGCGAAGGTATCAAAGCGAAACAAAGGATCGCGCCTCGTCTTGGCTGGCAAAACAGACAATGGGGCCACCATTCCCGCGGCACGGTTGCTCTACCGCTACCTGCTGCGGCGCCGGACGAAGATTTACGAATTTCAGCCGTGCCGCCTGCATATGAAGCTGATGGTCATTGATGATGCGGTGTATATTGGCTCGGCTAATCTCGACGTCCGCAGCATGTTCATCAATCTTGAGATCATGGTCCGGATCAAGGATGATGCGCTTGCGCTGTATATGCGCACATTGATCGATGGGCTGGTTGCGCAGTCCGAAGAACAAACGCCTGTCTTGTTAAAAGCCCGCGACAATATTTGGAGCCGGTTCAAGGGTTGGTTGGCATATTTCCTCGTGAATTCGGTGGACTATACCATCGGCCGGCGGATTAAGTTCAGCCTGCTGCGCAACCGGTAATAACGCTTTCCAGCCCCAGAAAGGGCAACAATTGTTTCGAGCCTATGGCCGTCACGATTGCACTGCGTTTATCCAAACGCATTAAGCAATAATCTGTTCCGCCACGCTTGCATTGTCTGACATATCGGTCCTAATGCCGCAGCTATGGCAAAGCTTCCCCGAGGAACAATTTCAGTGATTTTCGTGGCGCAGCGGACCGATGCTGACGCAATGGGCTATGCACGCGCAGCCGCGATGATGGAAACGCTGGCTGTGCAACAAAAGGGGTATATCGCCATGGATTCAGTGCGGGGGTCAGACGGGCTTGGCATAACCGTCAGCTATTGGGCTGATGAAGCCAGCGCGAAAGCATGGCGCGACCACCCCGAACACATGGCTGTGCGCGATGCAGGACGCGATCTTTGGTACAGCGATTACAGCCTGCATGTCGCCGAAGTCACGCGCAGCTATGATTGGGAAAAACCATGAGTACAGTTCAGGCCATACCCAACAGCCGCGTCGTCGTCCTTTTCCTCGTCATGCTGGTCGCCGCCGCAGGCAATACGGCAATGCAGTCCGCATTGCCGGCCATCGCAAGCGAACTGGATATGCCCGACGTGTTGGTCAGCCTCGCGTTTAGCTGGTCCGCACTTTTATGGGTCATCACCGCACCGAAATGGGCGCGCTTGTCTGACCGTCGGGGCCGCAAACAACTCATGAGTGTCGGCATCATTGGCTTCATCTCATCAATGGGCCTTTGCGGATTGGTCTTGTGGCTTGGCCTTGCCGGCCTGATCGGCCCAGTCGTTACATTCATACTTTTTGCGATCTTCCGCAGCCTTTATGGTGGTTTTGGCTCTGCTGCTCCGCCCGCGGTTCAGGCCTATGTTGCCGCACGAACCGAACGCGCGGAGCGGACGAAGGCATTGTCGATGCTTGCATCGTCATTCGGCGTGGGCACCGTCATAGGCCCGGCGACAGCGCATTATTTGTTGTTCCCGCCCTTTGGCCTTGCCGGACCGTTGATCATGTTTGCGATATTTGGCGTCGCTGTTCTGATCGCTTTGCATGTGCTGTTGCCGAACGACACCCCGCGCTTTGCCGCGCGTGGTTCGGTTGCTGCCTATCCCAATTCTGCGTCCATGAACGCACTCGATACCGAAGACGTCGATGGCGAAGCACTGGGCTCCTTACCCGGTGAAGAAGTTCGCTTGCCATGGCGCGATGAAAGAATGGCGTCGTGGCTTATTGCGGGCCTCATTGGCGGGCACGCGCAGGCAATCATCCTTGGAGTCGTCGGGTTCCTCGTCCGCGATCGCCTTGGGCTGCACGATCGCCCTTGGGAAGCGGTGCAGGCCAGTGGCTCAGTCATGCTCATTGGCGCAATGGCGACGTTGTTGGCGCAATGGGGATTGATCCCGATATTGTCCCTCGCCGCACGCAGTTCAGTCCTTTGGGGTTCGATACTGGCGCTGATTGGCACCATATTAACCGGCGTTAGCCACGATTTTTACGGCATCAGCACTGGCTTTGCGATTGCGTCTTTGGGCTTTGGGCTGTTCCGACCGGGATTTACTGCAGGTGCCTCATTGGCTGTCAGGCGGCACGAGCAAGGCGACGTTGCTGGTAAAATCGCCTCGATCAATGGCGCAGCCTATATTTTCGCGCCAGCAATCGGCGTCGCCCTATTGAACTGGTGGGAGCCAGCAACCTTCATCCTCATCTCTGCCTCATTGGTCTTTCTGATCATTTGGGGCAGGCGGGCGTTGATTGTTCCCGCCGAAGCGTAGGGTGCTCGCCGCCTGTCGTTCCAAAAATTGCGACAAACGCACACAGATTTTACGCAAAAAAAAGGGCCGACCGAAGTCGACCCTGAAAAAGTCTTTAGGAGAGGATGCCTATAAGGCTTGTCCCCTATCGCGAGTTTTCATTTTTTGTGCAAGTGCGAACAGTGCAATAGCAGTTGCATAT
>JBILOZ010000072.1:0-10405 GCA_044374245.1 Sphingorhabdus sp.
ATCTGGTGCCGACGAAATCAGACATTGCAACTCAATGGGGGCCTATGCTGCCAAGCGTCATATGGCAGCGCTATCTGGTCAACACGGACGGGTCGGGAAACAAAAGCCGTTCGTCCACGCGGACGACTTCCAATATATCGGTGGGAAAAGACGACGGGGTCTCAATGCCAACGGTTGGTGAGAGCTGCCCGACCGCTGCAAAGAAATTTCAAACGTGGACGCCTTCTGATTTTCGCACTTATGTGAACAGCCTGACAACCGATGGCTATACATATCACGATATCGGATTGCTCTGGGGCGCGCGCATTATGTCGCCAACAGGCATTTTTGCCGCATTAAATGCGCCACAGAACATGACAATTGAGCGTCATATGGTGTTTATGACCGATGGTGAGACCAACGTCGTCCACGACGACTATTCGGCTTATGGTGTGCATTGGTATGACCGCCGACAGACGCCGACTGGAACGGCACCGACCAACAGCCAGCTGGTCGCTATGACGGACGCCCGAACAGCAGCGCTTTGCACGGCTATCAAAAACAGAAATATCAATCTGTGGGTCGTATCATACGGAGACGTTGGTGGGCCAACCAACGACAGGTTGAGAGCGTGTGCAACACCGGGCAAATTCGTTCAAGCGACCAGTGTTGCGTCGCTGATCAGTAACTTCAAAGAAATTGCTGCTAAAATTTCAGCACTGCGCCTGACGCAATAAAGACGGGGTGTCTGATGATCGCAAAATTCATATCCAATGAAGATGGCGCGTCCATCCTGGAATTCGCCCTGATTGCGCCAATTGTCATGATGATGGTCCTGGGTAGCATGGATATCGGGCACTCTCTTTTCGTCCGTTCGACCTTAGACGGCGCCGTGCAGGATGCGGCACGAAGTTCGTCTTTAGAAGGTGCGACGTCCTTAACACAGCAAGATCTTATCGATGAACGGGTAGCATCGACAATCCGCGACCTCGCACCAGGTGCTACCGTCAAAGTAAGCCGACGTTATTACAAGACCTTTTCAACGGCCGCACTGGCACGCGCTGAAGAGGTTATTGAACAATCACCTGGCAATATGAAATGCGATCGTGGTGAAAGCTTTATGGATGCAAACGGAAACGGCGTTTGGGACGCCGACGGCGGATCCGATGGGCAAGGTGGCGCAAGGGATATCGTTATCATCACATTTAAGGTCAACTACCCCCGCCTTTTCCCAATGGCGGCATTGCTGGGTTGGTCGGCCAATGTCGAAATGCAATCAGAATCTATTCTCGCAAACCAGCCTTATGGTGACCAGACAGGCTTTGGCAAACCTGTCCAAGTCAACTGCCCATCGGTGTAATATATGGAACACACATTTCGCAAAACATTCCAAAAGCTAAAGCGTAACGAAAGTGGTCTGGCGATGGTCGAGCTTGCGGTGTCGCTACCCTTCTTCCTCGGCCTGGTCGTGGGCGGCGTCGAAACTGCAAACTATGCCGCTGTCATCATGCAGATCAACCAAATCACCCTGCACACCGCCGATGCTGCCGCGCGCATTGGGACAACAACTCCATCCGCCAACAAAACCATTTCCGAAGTGCAAATCAACGACGTTTTTGAAGGATCTTTGCGCGAGGGCAAACGCATCAACCTTGGTGGAAATCACGACTACACCGATCCATCATCCGGCGCGAAGTCTACACGCGGGAACGCCCGTATCATTTTATCAAGTGTGGAAGAGGTAGCCACATTCACCGCCTCTGCACCGCGATACCGCATCCGGTGGCAACGCTGCGCGGGCTCAGCCACCTTTTATAAATCAAACTATGGTACCACATCGACAGCGACAAGCATCACTGGAATTGGCCCGGTTGGACGGCAAGCATCCCCTCCTCCTGGAGGTGTGTTAATGTTCGTTGAGCTGCAATATTATTTCAAACCAACGATCATAAAAGGTTTTTCGAACCTGACCGATAGGACGATCAGCCAAGTTGCATCCATGGTCGTGCGCGAGAACCGCGACACTGTTGGCCCCACTGGAAGCGACGGGATATACAATAATGAGAAGGTCACCGTCTCAACCTGTTAAAGCGGGGACGGCGGATATTCCTCTAAAGTCCTAGCGTTTTGCGCACACCAGCGGCGATCTTGTCCGCATTGATGAGCGTCGCCTTCTCCAGATTAGCTGCATAGGGCATCGGAACGTCTTCATTGGTGATGCGTAAGACGGGTGCGTCGAGATCATCGAAGCCCTGCTCCATGCACACCGCAAGGATTTCGCTGCCAACCGAACACACCGGCCAACCTTCCTCGGCCACCACCAGGCGATTGGTTTTTGCAAGGCTTGCCAGCACCGTTTGCGTATCCAGCGGACGAATGGTGCGCAGGTCGATGACCTCGGCGCTGATACCTTGGGCGGCTAAGGTGTCAGCGGCCTCCAATGACAGCCCCACGCCAATGGAATAGCTTACAATGGTAACGTCCGTGCCTTCACGCACGACCCGTGCCTTGCCAATCGGCAGCACATGGTCATCCCCTTCGGGAACTTCAAAGGTGCGGCCATAGAGCAGTTCGTTTTCGAGGAACACGACAGGGTCCTCGCACCGGATTGCTGCCTTCAACAAGCCTTTGGCGTCTGCGGCATCATAGGGCGCGATCACAATCAGGCCGGGCACGCTGGCATACCATGGCGCGTAATTCTGGCTGTGCTGCGCACCGACGCGCGCTGCTGCACCGTTTGGACCACGGAACACGATGGGACAGCGCATCTGGCCACCCGACATGTAATTGGTCTTTGCAGCAGAATTGATGATGTGGTCGATCGCCTGCATCGCAAAGTTAAACGTCATGAATTCGATGACGGGGCGAAGCCCGCCCATCGCGGCGCCAGTGCCGATACCTGCAAATCCATATTCGGTAATTGGCGTATCGATAACGCGGCGGGCGCCGAATTCGTCGAGCAAGCCCTGCGTGACTTTGTAAGCGCCTTGATATTCGGCAACTTCCTCACCCATGACGAACACTCGGTCATCGCAGCGCATTTCCTCGGCCATCGCGTCGCGCAAAGCTTCACGCAACGTAACCGACTGCATCGAAGCGCCATCGGTTAAAGCAGACGCCGCCTTCGGAGCGACGGGAGCTACCGCAACCACGACCTCAGGAGCAGGCGTTGGTGCGACGGCTGGCGCAGGGGTGGTTTTTGCGGGAGCCGCAGCCTCCTCGTCGCTGGAGATCAGCGCAATCACGGTGCCGACCTTCACACCATCGGTGCCCTCGGGCACGGAAATGGAGGTAATCACGCCCTCATCAACCGCTTCAAACTCCATCGTCGCCTTATCGGTTTCGATCTCGGCAAGGATATCGCCAGACTTGACGCTATCGCCTTCCTTGACCAACCATCTGGCAAGGGTGCCTTCTTCCATCGTTGGCGAAAGCGCGGGCATTTTCAGTTCGATTGCCATCAATATTGCTCCACCAACACGTCAGTATATAGTTCGGACAAATCAGGTTCAGGCGATGCTTCCGCAAAATCAGCAGATTCATTCACGATTTTCCGGATTTCCTTCTCAATGGCCTTCAACTCGTCGTCCCCCACGCCAAGGTCGGCCAGATACGCCTTGCATCCCTCAATAGGGTCGCTGTTGTCACGAACCGACTGGACTTCATCCCGGCTTCTGTACTTCGCCGGGTCGGACATGGAGTGACCGCGATAACGGTATGTCTTCATTTCGAGCAACACGGGCCCCTTACCGCTGCGCACCCAATCCAACGCGACCTCAGCAGCACCGCGCACGGCGAGCACATCCATACCGTCAACCTGAATGCCGGGAATGCGGAAGCTTTCCCCGCGGCGGTATAGTTGGTCCTCGGACGACGCACGGTTTACGCTGGTGCCCATCGCATATTGGTTGTTTTCGATGACGAATATGATCGGAAGTTTCCACAATTCCGCCATGTTAAAACTTTCGTAGACCTGTCCTTGGTTGGATGCACCGTCGCCGAAATAGGCGAGGCACACCCCGCCATCGTTCGAATATTTGTGGCCGAAAGCAAGGCCCGCACCCAGCGAGACTTGCGCGCCGACGATGCCATGGCCGCCGTAAAATTTATGCTCAATCGAAAACATATGCATCGACCCGCCCTTGCCCTGCGAGATACCCGCCGCACGGCCGGTCAGTTCCGCCATGATCAGATTGGGATCAATGCCATATGCCAGCATGTGCCCATGGTCGCGATAGCCCGTGATGACGCTGTCTTTGCCCGGTGTCAGCGCGGATTGGAGGCCGATGGCGACGGCTTCTTGGCCGATGTACAAATGGCAAAATCCACCGATCAAGCCCAAGCCGTATAATTGCCCCGCTTTTTCTTCAAAACGACGGATCAGCAGCATGTCGCGATAGAATTTTAAAAGCTCTTCTTTGGTCGCTTTATATGGCTTTGGTTCGGTCGGACGCTCGCGGTTGGCCCGCGCGGCGTCTTCGCTCACACTGGCCTTCTTCGACACAGATTTTTTCGCTGGGGTGGTTGCCAAAACAAGTTCCTTTAGTGGAATTTTTATATGCGCATGCATTGCCGCCTAGTCAAAATCGACCGAGGTGAAAAGCGCTTTTCCGCAACGGAATGCACTGCATAGCTATTCATTCTACGAAGAATGTATCACTTTAAAGGAACGACAACCTCGTCAGGCGCAACAACGTTCAATTCCTTGCGCATTAATTCACCGGCCAAGTCAGGGTCGACATTATCGCGGTCCAAAAGCAACTGGCGATTCCGCAGAGCATCGCGCTCCTTTTGTAGCTTTGCCAGTTCAATTTTACGCTCACTCAGCGCCGCCCGATAGTCCGTCCATGCAATGATGCCGGTTGGCCCAAGAAGCGCATAAGACGCAATACCCAGCAAAGCGACAAGCGCCAAAGCCGGCCCAATCACCGACTTCACATATTCAGGCTTTCGGTTTGAACGCACCATATTCAGACAGAATCATATTTTCGCAAAAATGGCAAGAAAGGAGGGGTCAGCGGAATATACCCTGCCCCGCATATTGCGCCGAGGCACCCAGCTCTTCTTCAATACGGATGAGCTGGTTGTACTTCGCCAACCGGTCGGACCGCGCAAGGCTTCCGGTTTTAATCTGGCCGCAATTTGTTGCCACTGCCAAATCGGCGATGGTCGCATCTTCCGTCTCGCCTGACCGATGTGACATAACGGCAGTATACGAAGCTCGGTGCGCCATCGACACAGCAGCCAGCGTTTCCGTCAGCGTGCCAATCTGATTAACCTTCACCAACAAAGAGTTGGCAAGACCTTTGCCAATGCCCATTGCCAAACGCTCTGGGTTGGTGACGAATAAGTCGTCGCCAACCAACTGGACCTCGTGGCCGATCTTGTCGGTAATGGCCTTCCAACCTTCAAAATCGTCTTCGCTCATGCCATCCTCAATCGAACGAATAGGATAATCCTTGCACAGCGCAGCGAGGTAATCCGCCATTTCATGCGGAGAAAGCGAGAGACCTTCGCCCGAAATTTCATATTTGCCGTTGCGGAAAAATTCGGTCGCGGCGCAATCCAGGGCGAGCACAACATCCTCACCAGCTTTAAACCCAGCCTTGTCGATTGACGTCATGATGAAATCAAGTGCGTCACGCGTTGAGGCCAGATTTGGCGCAAATCCGCCTTCATCGCCAACCGACGTCGCCAAACCCTTTTCATGCAGGCCTTTTTTGAGCGTGTGAAAAATTTCGGAGCCCCAGCGAACCGCTTCTGAAATCGATCCAGCGCCAACGGGCATAACCATGAATTCCTGAAAATCAATCGGGTTATCCGCATGTTCACCGCCGTTAATGATATTCATCATCGGGACCGGCAGGACATGCGCGTTCACGCCGCCAACATAACGATATAGCGGCAATCCACGCGCGTCCGCAGCGGCCTTTGCGACCGCCAAACTAACGCCCAAGATAGCATTGGCACCAAGGTTAGACTTGTTGTCGGTACCATCCAGGTCGATCATCACCGCATCGACATTTTCCTGATCTTCTGCATCGAGTTCCAACAACGCTTCATAAATCGGGCCATTAACCGCCTCGATCGCCCGCAATACGCCCTTGCCCATATATTTGGACATATCGCCATCGCGCTTTTCTACGGCTTCATATGCGCCTGTCGAAGCGCCCGATGGAACGGCGGCGCGGCCAAAACTGCCATCTTCCAACAACACATCGACTTCGACTGTCGGGTTACCCCGGCTGTCCAAAATTTGACGGGCATGTATGTCGAGGATCGCAGTCATGGAAAGCTCCATTGATTTCGTGGTGGGAACAATGACAGCGCGTCTATCGTTGTGTTGATGATTTGGCAACGACGCTAAGACATATGGATTTTAAATGTAATTTTATGGTGCTATAGTTGACTAAGGCACCGCCCGTACAAATATAAGATATAGCGGCGTCCAATTGAGTGACCGCACTTAACCGATAGGAGCATATTCCCATGGCCGAAACTGAAAAGCCAAAAGCGGCAGCGAAACCAGCGCCCGTAAAAAGAGCGACCGCCAAGCCTGCGGCTGCGAAGACAGCAGCAGTCAAGCCATCCGCCACTAAGTCGGCAAAACCCGCTGCGGCGACTTCGGTACCCAAGGCCGTGGCAAAAGCGCAGCCTGCTAAAGGCAAAACCGACGGTGTTAAATCAAAGGTCAAATCAGAAATGAATGATTTCAAATCCAAAGCAGCGGACAGCGCACGCACCGCGGCTAAAAAAGGCAAGGACCGCGCGACAGAAGCCGTTGACAGCATTGGCAAACTTATCCGCGACAGCGCTGCGACCATCGATGACAATGTCGGCAAGCAATATGGCGATTACGCCCGTAGCGCAGCAGACATGGTTGAAGGCTTCGCTGGCAAGATGGACGCAAAGGATGTCGACGCCTTGGCCGATGACGCCCGCCAGTTTGTCCGCAAAAGCCCGGCAGTTGCGGTTGGCGCTGCCGCAGCTATTGGCTTTGTGCTCGCACGCCTCATTCGCTCAGGTGGTAAAGACGCCTAATTAGACAGCATTAGCGGCTTTGCAAAAGGCCGCTTTTGACCGATAAGTGAAATCAATGATTATGGATCAGCGTCAGGACGAATTGGTGGAGGATAGCCCGAAACCGGCAGAAGCGACCGCAAGCGAACAGGTTTCGTTGGTGATGGAAGACCTGCGCGCGCTGGTGAAGGCAGAAATGAACTATTACCGTTCGCGCCTTGATTACACGCGACACGTGTTCCGATCGGCGTTCATCTATGGCGCGATTGCGGCGTTTGCACTCATCGGCGCATCAATCGCCTTTGTTTTGGGGCTGGTACTGAATCTGGCCCCATTAATTGGACCGCTGGCGGCTACGTTGGTTGTCACTTTCACGTTTATCGTTGTTGCGTTCATTTTCGGATCGCTGGCACGAAAATGGATGAGGAAAGTTTACTTTCCGGAAATGCAAGAGAATGTCGACGATCTTACCTGAAGACCCGGTCGTCACAGACCGCGAAAGCGTCATATTGTCGCATGCAGAACGACGTAATCTGCGGCGCAAGCTCAAGGGCAGCATCGAAGTTGCTCAGGATATTCTCAACCCCCGCAATCAGGTTCGCAAGCTGGTCGCGTTAAAAAAATCGCAGGCAAAAAAGGCTGCGGGTGACACCGTCCAAGTGGTGAAGGACAATGCCCCGCTTATCGGCATATTCGGCGCAGCGACATTATTGGTGGCCGCCCGCCGTCCGATTTCGCGTTGGATTTCAAGCCTGCGAAAGAGTAAAATAAACACGCCCGTTGGCGATTGATATAGGAACGAAACATGAGCAAGATTGGCGACAGCATCAAAACCGCAGCTGACAGCGCGAAAGACAGCCTTGCAACCGCGAAGGCGAAAACGACACAATCCACTGCCGCAGCACGTGCAAAGGCATCTGAAGCGTATGAAAAGGGCAAGGGCAAGACAAGCGATGGCATCGACAAAAATCCGTTGGCCATCGTTTTAGGTGGCATGGCGATCGGCGCAATCGTCGGCGCGCTTTTACCACGTACAGAGCGTGAAACAAAAGTTTTGGGCAAGGCTGGTAAAAAGCTGAACAAAAAGGCCCGCAGAATGGCTGAAGCCGCGAAAGCCGCCGGTAAGGACCAGGTCGAAAGCCTCGGCCTGAACGGCGACGCGCTGCGTTTGCAATTTAGGGAGCTTGTCAGCAAAGCCGCAGTCGCTGTAAAGGCCGCGAGTCAGGCGGCAACGGATGCTGCCAAAGAGAAATAATTGGAAAACAGCGTGACCGACACAAAATTGCACCTCGTCTTTGGTGGACGGGTTGAAAACCCACAGACGTTGAAGTTTACGGATTTAGAAAAATTGGACATTGTTGGCATGTTTCCGGACTATGCCAGCGCAGAAGAAGCATGGCGTGGCGCGGCGCAGCGCACGGTTGACGACGCCGAAATGAAATATGTCGTCGTTCATTTGCACAAGTTGCTGCAACCCGACGCATAAATCCCGCATTGGACGTTACCCTGATCCCATCAGGGTGACGTCAAAGCCTCAGGCGTTACGATAACGCCACAGCAGCAATGGCCGTGCCAGAGCTAGCCCCATCACAAAGCCACCTATATGTGACCAGATGGCAATAGCGATGCCTAATCCCGGTCCGACAAAGCCGATTGCGAGGTTCAGGCCAATCCAAGCCAGCGTCAGATGCAGCGGCCGTGCGATCGCTGCAGGAACCGGCCCCCACCGCTTTGGCTGCTTGTTCGGGAACAGCAATAGATACGCCCCAATGATACCCGATATCGCCCCGCTTGCGCCGATGGCAGGCGCCATCATATCCAGTGACATCGGCAATTGCAGATATGCAGCGAGCCACTCAGTACCCGCAGCAACATAAGCTGACACCATATACAGCGCCAAAAAGAGGCCGCCGCCCAAAACGCGCTCAACCATTTTGCCGATGAGCAAAAGCATCAGCATGTTCATGATCACATGCGCGATCCCACCATGCAGGAATGCGGCCGTGAGCGGTGTAAGCAACGCGGGCACGAGAAACGTTATGTCCGCAAACGCGGAGCTATCGCCGCTTAAACGGGCCGGAAAAAGCCCGCCAGCAACGACCGCATATTGCCACAAGGACGGCACCAACAAAATGGCAGCTATTGCCAGATTGATGATGACCAGTGCGTTGGTGACAGGTCCGCGGGGAAACTGCATGTCAAATATTACGGCGCTTCATGACGAAACGCATGTTCAGATGAACTCGATTTTGGATACGAGATAAAATTTGTCACCCGATGGTACCGTCACTTCGACCTCATCGTCGGCGATACGCCCGATAAGCGCGCGGCCCAATGGCGAATTGTACGAAATACGGCCCGCCTTCGCATCGGCTTCGGTTTCACCCACCAGCTGATACCGCACAGGCTTGTCATCTTCGTCCAACAACGTCACCGTTGCGCCGAAGACAATCTTATCGCCCGACAAAGTCGTCGGATCGATAATTTGTGCACGGCCGATTTTGTCTTCAATTTCTGAAATCGCGGCTTCAACCTGACCCTGGCGTTCCTTGGCAGCGTGATATTCGGCATTTTCCGACAGATCGCCATGCGCACGCGCTTCCTCAATTGCTTCCACAATCAATGGCCGCTCATCACGAAGGCGTTTCAAGTCGGTTGTCAGCTTTTCATAGCCTTCAGCCAACATCGGATATTTCTCAAAACTCGCCATCAGGCAAAACCCTTCGTCACAAAAACATCCCGACCGGAGAAATGATAACCATCAATCCGATATGCAGTTCAATTGTCGGGGAACGATACTGCTCGTGTTAATAATAGTCTTGAAGTGGCCGAACTTCAAGTTGCCGTTGCTGCAGCGCCGCAATCGCCTGTGCAACAGCGATGCTTCCTGCGGCTGTTGTATATTGCGAAACCTTGCCAACCAACGCGGAACGGCGGATTTCTTCGCTGTCTTTCAGGCTCTGCCAACCTTCAGTCGTGTTGAAAATCAGGTGGATTTCACCGTCTTTAATCTTGTCGACGATATGCGGGCGGCCCTGCGCGACCTTGTTCACGCGCTCGACCTCTATCCCTTGCTCCAGCAGATAATTTGCCGTGCCGTCGGTTGCGCATACGGTAAAGCCGCACGCAATCGCTTGTTTGACAGCGGGGACGATAACCGGCTTGTCTGTGTCTTTCACCGAAACGAACAGCTTCCCGCCCATCGGTGGCGGCATGCGCGCGCCGATTTGCGATTTGGCAAAGGCCGTCGCAAAGTCGCGATCGATACCCATGACTTCGCCCGTTGATTTCATTTCAGGCGACAGCACGGGGTCAACACCGGGGAAACGATCAAACGGGAATACCGCTTCCTTGACCGCGATATAATCGATGTCGAGGTTGATGGGTGGCAAGTCCTTAAGCTTTT
>JBILOZ010000073.1:0-10379 GCA_044374245.1 Sphingorhabdus sp.
TCATGCCTTCGGCGCGGACTGCGGCGTTGATACGCTGGATCCACAATGCGCGGAAGTTCCGCTTGTTTACCTTACGGTCGCGATATGCGTACTGACCGGCCTTTTCGACGGCCTGACGTGCGACGCGGATGGTATTTTTGCGACGGCCATAATAGCCCTTCGCCTGCTCTAAAATTCTTTTATGTTTAGCTTTGGTGGTCACACCACGTTTGACGCGTGCCATAATCTATATCCTTTTCGTTAAAACGTACGCGCAGTCTTAAAGACCGTATGGCGCCCATTTCTTGATTGTCTTGGCATCGGGATCAGAGATCACGCTGGTGCCACGGTTTTGGCGGATATACTTGGCATTATGGCTGCTCAAACGGTGCCGTTTTCCAACGACGCCATGCTTGATCTTGCCTGTTGCGGTGATTTTGAAGCGTTTCTTCACACCGCTCTTGGTCTTGAGCTTGGGCATTTTGGTCTCCTTTGTTGAGTCCGTATCAAGCCGACATGGCAGCCCTATTGGCCAGCCTGCTTATTCGGAAGGGGCGCGCCTAACCGGATTCGCGCCCGATTGCAAGCTTATTGCCGGTAATATGGCCCGAACCCTGAAGCGTTTGCAGCAAATGACCAAGATCGCGCGCTGGGAAGCGGCGCTGCGGATCACATGAAACGGATGGGACTGCTGCGTTTTAGTGTTGGCACGCCAATGCTTCGAGCACGTCATCAAGCCGGGCTGGGTCGCCCACAGCAATGATATGGCCGTCGGAAGCGCCGTGTAGTGGCTCCCCCGACCAATCGCTCATCATCCCCCCCGCGCCCGTTACGATGGGGATTAAGGCCGCAAAATCATGCAGCTTCAATCCAGCTTCGACGACGATGTCGATGTGCCCGCTGGCGAGCAGGGCGTAGTTATAACAATCGCCACCGAACAGCATTTTTTTATGTGCCGTTTGCGCCGCGAGTTCCATAAAATGATCGCCATCATGCTGCGAAAAATATTGTGGCCCCGTCGTTGCCAGCGTGGCCTGATTCAACGCGGTGCACGCCCGTGTTGTGACGGGATTTCCGTTCAGCGTCGTCGGATAGCCCGCAGCGCCGACCCAGCGCTCGCCACTAATGCATTGGTCGATGACACCAAGGACAGGCCAGCCATCTTCGAGCAGCGCAATCAATGTTCCGAATATCGGGCGCCCGGCCATGAAACTTACGGTTCCGTCGATCGGATCTATAATCCAGTTACGGCCCGAACTGCCGGTTTTTTCGCCATATTCCTCACCGATGATCGTATCGCGGGGGCACTCGGCATCCAGAATGCGGCGGATCGCACTTTCGGCGGCGCGGTCGGCTTCTGTTACCGGAGACGCATCGGCCTTTGCCTCATGGCTATATGCTGATCGGAAAAAGGGCCGGATGGCTTGGCCCGCTGCCTCGGCCAAACGGTTGGCCAGAAGGATATCCGCCGGTGTCATCAGTCGAACAAAGAACTGACAGAACTTTCGTCGGCAATGCGCTTAATCGCTTCACCCAACAATGGTGCGATGGGCAGCTGGCGTATTTTGGGGCTGGCATTGGCAATGTCCGACGCCAAGATGGAGTCGGTGATGACCAGCTTGCGCAGTGAGGATGCGTTGACCCGGTTCACAGCCTCGCCGGATAATACGCCATGCGTAATATAGGCGACGACGTCGGACGCGCCGGCGGCTTTTAACGCGTCGGCCGCGTTGCACAGCGTGCCTGCGCTGTCCGCGATGTCATCAATCAATATGCAGAAACGGTCTTTCACGTCGCCGATGATGTTCATGACTTCGGAAACGCCAGCTTTTTCACGGCGTTTATCAACGATCGCCAATGGCGCATCATCAAGACGTTTTGCCAGCGCGCGCGCACGGACAACGCCGCCAACATCCGGCGATACGACGGTGATATTCTTGTCGCCATGGCGCTCCAAAATATCCGCGCTCATAACAGGTGCGCCATAAAGATTGTCGGTTGGAATATCGAAAAAGCCCTGAATCTGGCCGGCATGCAAATCCACAGTCAAAACGCGGTCAGCGCCAGCTTGGGTAATCAGGTTGGCCACAAGCTTCGCCGAAATGGGCGTGCGTGGCCCCGGTTTCCGATCCTGCCGCGCATAGCCGAAATAAGGAAGAACCGCGGTGATGCGCTTTGCCGATGCACGGCGCAACGCATCAATCATGATCAGCAATTCCATCAAATTGTCATTGGCTGGGTGGCTGGTCGATTGGATAACAAACATATCTTCGCCGCGCACATTTTCGTGGATTTCGACGAAAATCTCATTGTCCGCGAAACGACGCACGCTGGCGTCGGTCAGCGGTAAGTTCATATAATCTGCAATGCCCTTCGCCAAAGGAAGGTTGCTGTTGCCTGTCATCAATTTCATGTGCGTGTCCCCGGACCCTTGAGCTTTGAACTGCCCGCCAAAGTTTCGTGAAATGCCTTAGCGACGCGCAACGGGCCTGACAATCGGCTTGCCCCGCTACATTGTGGACAATAGGGTGGTGAAATGACAAATCGGCTCAATATTGCAATGGCGCAGCTTAACCAGCGCGTAGGTGACCTGGCAGGTAACGCCGGCAAGATGCTGGAATGGCGCGCAAAAGCGACAGATGCCGACCTGATCGTGTTCCCCGAACAGCAGTTGATTGGGTATCCCGCCGAGGATTTGGTGCTGAAGCCCGCCTTTGCCGCGCGCGCTGCGGTGGAGCTTGCCAAGCTGGCGGAGGCGACCGCCGATGGCGGGCCTGCCATGCTCGTGGGTTCGATATTCCTCGACGATGGCGCATTGTACAACGGGATAGCATTGCTCGATGGCGGCCAGATTGCTGCGGTGCGTTACAAGCATGAGCTGCCCAATTACGGAACCTTTGATGAAAAGCGGATTTTTGCATCTGGCCCCATGCCGGAACCCATGCTGTTTAAAGGCGTGCGCATTGGCGTTCCGATTTGCGAAGATGGATGGCTCGCCCCGGTTAGCATCCATTTGAAGGAACGCGGCGCTGAGTTGCTGATTTCGACCAACGGCAGCCCGTATGAAATCGACAAGGATGACCGGCGCTTGGAAGAGGTTTTCGCGGCACGTGTGCGCGAAACCGGATTGCCGCTGATGTTTCTCAATCGTGTCGGTGGGCAGGACGAGCTGGTGTTCGACGGCAGTTCCTTTGTCCTGAACGCGGATGGTGCGGCGGCGCACCGCTTGCCCGACTGGGAAGAGCATTTGCGCATGACGCATTGGACTCGCGGTGACGATGGTTGGCAATGTGCGGATGGGCCAAAGGCGTTTTGGGAAGACCATCCGGCGGATATCTACAGCGCGATGGTCACGGGCCTGCGCGATTATGTGAACAGCAACGGCTTTCCCGGCGTCGTATTGGGCATGTCGGGCGGCATCGATAGTGCGATATGCGCGGCGATTGCCGCTGATGCGCTTGGACCGGACCGCGTTTGGTGTGTGATGTTGCCGAGCCGCTATACCAGCCAATCCAGTCTGGACGATGCTGCCCAATGCGCCGAAATGATTGGCTGCCGGATCGATACGATTCCCATTTCACCCGCCGTGGGCGCTTTCGACGATATGCTTTCGGGCAGCTTTGCCGACCGCGAAGTCGACATCACCGAAGAGAATATTCAGTCGCGTATCCGCGGTGTCACGTTAATGGCCCTGTCCAATAAATTTGGACATATGCTTTTGACGACGGGCAATAAAAGCGAAATGAGCGTCGGCTATGCGACGATTTATGGCGACATGGCCGGTGGCTATAATCCGATAAAAGATGCCTATAAAATGACGGTGTTTGCCATTTCCGAATGGCGCAATGCGCATAAGCCGCGCATTGGTCTCGGCCGGGATGGCCCGGTGATACCCGACAATATCATTACCAAGCCCCCCAGCGCGGAATTGCGGCCGGACCAGAAAGACAGCGATTCGCTTCCGGATTATCCGGTCCTTGATAAAATGTTGCATGCGTTGGTGGAGGAAGAGCGCTCGGTTGATGAGGTCGTTGCCCAAGGCTTTGATCGCGACACGGTCGTGCGGATTGAAAGGCTGCTCTATCTGGCGGAGTATAAACGGCGGCAGGCGCCCCCGGGGGTAAAGCTTGGCACACGAAACTTTGGGCGGGATCGTCGCTACCCCATTACAAATGCGTTCCGAAGTGGCCGATAAGCCGCGCCTCTTTACATCGGGCACTGGAAATCACTCGATATCCGTCTTATTGGATAGTCATGTCGTTTTTTAAAGATGTCTCGCTGCGCAATGCGGGCACAGATCTGATCAGCTTTTTCCGCACAACGGGCACGCATAGCCCGTGGCTGTTTTTCGCTGCCTGTGTGCCGACGGCGATTATCATCTACACATTCTATATCGATACACTTGAAAAGGCGAAGCCGCCGCCACCAACCGTGACCTATTTCGAAAGCTGGCCTGCGACACGCACAATCGAGGAATCGAAAGCGGCGATCGCTGAATATCAAAAGCGAAAAGACGAAATGCGCGCCCGCGAGAAAGAGGCCTATAAAGCATTCGGTCGCGCTGTCGGGATGGACGTGGAAAAAATTGAGCGCGAGGCGCAGCTTGAGCGTGCGCAAAAGGATGCGCAAGCCAAAGACGCTGCTGCGGGAGCAAAACCATAGCCACCGCTGATCACCGTTTCATGGCCGCAGCTTTGGCGCTGGCCGAACGTGGCGTGGGCCAGACGGGGCTGAACCCGTCGGTTGGCTGTATCATCGTCAAAGAAGGCATCGTCGTGGGACGCGGCTGGACCCAAAAGGGTGGCCGTCCCCATGCAGAAGCCATGGCGCTGGCGCAGGCTGGTTCTGCGGCGCACGGCAGCGTTATTTACGTCACGCTTGAGCCATGCGCACATCAATCGGACCGTGGGCCGGCCTGCGCCCTATTGCTGATGGACGCCCGGCCAGCGCGCGTTGTCGTTGCGCTGGAGGACCCTGATCCTCGGACTGCGGGTGAAGGCATCAAGGCGCTCATGGCCGCGGGCATAGCCGTAGAGACTGGCGTCATGGCGTCCGAAGCGCGCAAAAGCCTCGCTGGATTTATGTGCCGCATGCAGCTGCGGCGGCCATTTGTAACGTTAAAAATCGCGACATCGCTGGATGGTCAAATCGCCATGGCCGATGGCAGCAGCCGGTGGATTACGGGTGATATCGCGCGCGCGCATAGCCATATTGAACGCGCGCGGACGGATGCCATTTTGGTCGGATCCGGCACCGTAAAGGCAGACGCGCCGCAATTGAATGTGCGGCTGACAGGACTCGAACACCGGTCACCACGCAAGGTCATGCTGGGCAGCGGTGATGCCCCCGACGGGTGGGACGTTATTTCTGCGCCAGCGGACATCGCAAAGCTGGATTGTAATCATGTGATGGTGGAAGGCGGCGCTGCAACGGCCACGGCGTTTTTGAAAGCCGGGTTGGTTGACCGGCTGTTATTATACCGCGCACCCATTTTCATCGGTGCGGGCAAAGCGTGCCTTGGCGACATTGGGCTGGGGCAACTGGCCGACGCGCATGGACTTTGGCAGCTGTGCGATTTCCGCAGTCTTGGCAAAGACCGTCTCGAAGTCTACGAACGCGCCAATTAAAGAGGCAAAATATATATGTTCACAGGTATCATCACGGACGTTGGCCATATTCGTTCATCCGAACAGCGGGGCGATCTGCGCCTCGTCATTGATTGCGCATATGACATGGACACGGTCGCCATCGGCGCATCTATCGCCTGTTCGGGCGTGTGCCTGACCGTTGTTGATAAGGGCGAAGGCTGGTTCGCAATCGATGCGTCTGCCGAAACCGTTTCACGTACCCCAGCGGGCATGTGGGAAGCAGGGACCCAGCTGAACCTGGAACGCGCGTTGAAGGTCGGCGATGAATTGGGCGGGCATATTGTCACTGGCCATGTCGACGGCGTCGGGCATATTGTTGGCAGCGAAACCGTGGGCGACAGCTGGAAAGTCACCGTCGCCGCACCGGGCAGCCTTGCGCCGTATATCGCGGCCAAAGGATCTATAACGGTTGATGGCGTGTCGCTGACCGTCAATGACATTGCCGATCAGGCCGATGGTTCGGCGCATTTCATGCTGAACATCATTCCACACACGGCGCAGATGACGACATTAGGGACGCTGGGTGCCGGGCGGCAGGTCAATCTAGAGATTGATGTGCTCGCCCGGTACTTGAAACGCATGGAAGATATGCGCGCCCGTTAAAAGGGTAGCCAGCGCGGCTTTTTGGAAAAGTGCATATATCCGATATTGGTGCCCAACCGAAGTCCGGCACCTACCCTGATGGTAATGAGCACGACATCGCCGCGGGCCAGATAGCTCGCATTGAAACCACCGCCGAGATACGCGACGCCCTCACCGGAGGGATAGCGTTTGTAAATGTCCTCGGTGTCGTACAAATTGTAGACAAGCACAAAGGTGCTGCCCGTATTTGCGCCAACATCGGGTCCAATCGATGGGCCCGTCCAATAGATGGGCATTTTGCCCTCAACCTTGTGATTCAGCGTGCCCGATCCGTAACGCAGACCAACGACAAATGCGGCACCACCTTCGCGGCCAACGATATAGGCATTTGGCCGACCCTCTTTTTTCAGAATGTTCTCAATCAATTTGCCAAGACCTTGGGCACTCTTGCCAAAGACGCCTTCGGCAGCGCCGATCAAATCATCTTCCTGATAGGTGGCTTCGGTCGGGATGGCGGGAGACGCGGACGACGCGGACGACGTTTCCGGTAATGTTGCAGGGGCGTCTGTTGGAACACCATCTTGAACAGTTGGCGCGACCTCCTGTGCCGGCGCTGCGGTCGCGGCCGGCGGCGGCGTGCCAAGGTCTGAATCGATGACATCATTGGGATCGACGGTGTTAATCTGCGCCATCGCTGGCGAAGCGACAAGTGCTCCGGCCGCGAGCAGCATTAGCACATGATGTATTGACCGTTTCAGGCCCCGATTGACTGCTAACATGCGTATCCCACCCTTTTAAAATCAAGCAACACTCTATGAATCCTCTAGATGAGCACATGATGAACGACCGACAATGTGCGTTCAGTGCGCGCCAGAGCGATCCTAATTCGTTAATTTTCTTCTTATAGCATGCCCGTGTCAATAACCATTGCAGCCAAATGCATGCAACGCTATAGGCCGCCCATGCCAAGCGCGCTGGAGACGTGGGTGAGTGGCTGAAACCAACGGTTTGCTAAACCGTCGTACTGGTAAATCCGGTACCGAGGGTTCGAATCCCTCCGTCTCCGCCACGGCAATTTCGCATAATCGCAGGGTTTCAGCATCGGCAATGATTGCCGGAAGCAATTTCGTGCCGCAGGCCGCAGGCGGTAGCAACCAGCTTGGTGCAGAATTCACGCTCCGCGCGGTAAATATCAGTAAGCGTTAATATGAAAAAATAGAGCTTGGTCAGGAGGGTATCCGACCAAGCTCTTAAGGAGAGGGCGCCCCTCCTTAAGTGAGAAGCCCTCGGGTCGCAGGACCCATATAGGCTTCATTTTTTCCTTCGCCTGTGACGTAGGTCACGCTTTTGCAGCGGCAACCTTATCCTGCGTTTTGGTGTCGAAGTCGCTTGCGTCATGCCGCTCATGCAGCTGGCTGGCGGGATCGCCCATGACGCGATTGACCATGCGTCCACGCTTCACCGCTGGCCGTTCGGCAATCAGGTCAGTCCAGCGGATCACGTTCTTATATTCATGGACCGATAGAAACGCGCCTGCGTCGTAGATCAGCCCTTTGACGAGCGCGCCATACCATGGCCAAATCGCCATATCGGCGATGCTGTATTCGTCGCCTGCCATATAAATGCGGTCGGCAAGATTGCGGTCCAGCACGTCCAGCTGCCGCTTCACTTCCATTGTGAATCGGTCGATCGCATATTCAAATTTGAACGGCGCATAAGCATAAAAATGGCCGAATCCGCCGCCCAGATAGGGCGCGCTGCCCATTTGCCACATGAGCCAGTTGATTGTCTCGGTGCGCGCATGATGCTCGGTTGGCAGGAACGCGCCGAACTTTTCGGCAAGATATAAAAGGATCGCACCCGATTCAAAAACGCGCGTAGGCTCTGGTGTTGAATGGTCGAACAATGCGGGAATTTTGGAATTGGGATTGGCTTCGACAAAGCCGCTCGAAAACTGGTTGCCGTCGCGGATGTTGACAAGCCACGCGTCATATTCTGCGCCGGTATGGCCAAGCGCGAGTAACTCCTCAAGCATGACAGTCACCTTCACGCCATTGGGCGTGGCAAGCGAATAGAGTTGCATCGGATGCTTGCCGACGGGGCGTTCTTTGTCATGCGTTGCGCCGGCGATGGGCCGGTTGATATTCGCAAACTGGCCGCCATTTTCGGTATTCCATTCCCAGACATTCGCTGGCGTGTAATCGGAAAAAGTCTGGGTCATGGATGTGCTATTCCTCAGGTGAAATCATAGGGCGTCGGTGGACAGGCGGGGTTTACGACAATGGTGCGCACGCCTCATGTGCCCAAGCCAGCGCATCGCCGTCCAGTTGTGGCGCGATAATCGACAGCACCTTGGCATGGTAATCATTCCACCAGCGCAGTTCCTCGCCGTTCAGCAAGCTGACATCCACCAAGGTCTTGTCTATTGGTGCGAAGGTGAGCGTTTCGAAACCGAAATAGCGGCCTTCCGCGCCGGCGATTTCACGTTCTTCGACCAGCACCAGATTTTCGATGCGGATGCCATATTCGCCGGCTTTGTAATAGCCAGGCTCGTTGGACAGGAACATGCCCGCTTGCAAAGGTTCGTCTGTTCCAGCCTGTCCGCCCGAGAATTTCCCAATACGCTGCGGCCCTTCATGCACAGCAAGGAAGCTGCCGACGCCGTGGCCCGTGCCATGGGCGTAATCAAGGCCAGCTTGCCAGAGTGCGGCCCGCGCCATCGTGTCGAGTTGTGCACCGCGCGTGCCTTCGGGGAATACCGCCAATGCAAGCGCGATGTGACCTTTAAGCACACGGGTGAAACGGTCCTTCATTTCCGCTGTTGGCTGTCCGGGGCCGACCCAGATCGTGCGGGTTACGTCCGTGGTTCCATCCAGATACTGCCCGCCGCTATCGACCAGATAGATGCTGTTGGGTTCAATCGCCCGGTTGCTCTTTTCGTCGACTTTGTAATGGCAATGCGCGCCATTGGGACCCGTCGCTGAAATTGTGTCGAACGACAGATCGTGCAGCATGCCGGTATCTTGGCGGAAGGATTTCAACCGCGCCGCAGCGGACAATTCGTCCAGTCCGCCCTTATGGGCCGTTTCGCCCATCCAATGCAGGAAGCGGCTCAGCGCTGCGCCGTCACGCGCCTGCGCCGCACGATGGCCGGCTTGCTCGACATGGTTTTTGACGGCCTTTGGCAAAATGGTCGGGTCGCGCGCTTCGATGATCGTGGCCCCGCCATCCTTCAGTGCGCCGAATATTGCCGCAACGGCACGATCGGGATCCACGGCGATGCGCTTGCCGTTCATGGCTTTCAATGCAGGGACAAACTCCTCCGGGGTGCGCAAGCGCACGGCATTGCCCAAATGCGCACGGACGTCATCGCCGACCTTTTCCGGGGCAACAAACAGGTCTGCCGTGCCATCGGCATGGGCGAGCACGAAGCTGAGCGCGACGGGCGTATTCGCCACATCAGAGCCACGGACATTCAGGAGCCATGCCACCGAATCGAGTGCGGAAATCACCGTGCTGTCCAAACCATTGGCCGTCAGCCATTCGGCAACCGCTGCGCGTTTCTCGGCGCTGCTTTGTCCGGCAAAACGGTCGTCATGGACCATGAGCTTGGCGTCGCTTTTGCCGGGCTGGTCCACCCAAACGGCATCAATCGGGTTGCTTTTGACCGCGACCAATTCTGCGCCTTTGGCTTTCAACGCCACTGTCGCGCTTTCGACCCAACCCTTGGTATGCACCCATGCGTCATAACCAATGCGCGCGCCTGCGGGGGTGTGTTCTTTCAACCAATCAGAAATGCTCGTCTGCGGCACGCCGACATATTGCCAGTTGTTGCCGTCCACCTGTTCGCGCACCTGCAGCGTGTAGCGCCCGTCGGTGAAAATAGCCGCTTCTTCCGACAGAACAACGGCAGAGCCCGCAGACCCGCCAAAGCCCGTTAGCCAGCCAAGACGCTGCGCATAGTCCCCGACATATTCGGACATATGTTCATCGCAAATCGGAACGACGAATCCGTCGAGCTGATCTTTTTTCAGTTGGACGCGCAGGGCATTAAGGCGGGCTTCGTAGGTGGACATCTTGGACTTCCGTTCATATGGTTGTGCAGACCATATAAGCGAGGAAGTCTTCTCATGAAAGCATTGCTCCCACTCATTGTTGCGATTGCTGCAA
>JBILOZ010000074.1:0-10259 GCA_044374245.1 Sphingorhabdus sp.
TTGTGGTTGGAACTGAGTTTGGGCAACGCGCCGTTCAGCGTTGCTGAAGCCGAGGCACTGGCCGAAAAGTGGGTGGATAGTTTCATTTGAAACAGTAAGGTTGCGGGATGGCCGATACATCCCAACCTGATACCCCAATGACCTATGCGCGGTACCTCTCGCTCGACAGACTTCTCGATTGTCAGGATCCGCAGTCCGATCTGGATGATGAGATGCTGTTCATCATCATTCACCAAACCAAAGAGCTGTGGCTGAAGCAGATCATCCGCGAGCTTCAACTGGCGCGATCGCAAATTCAGAACGATGCGCTGGTGCCTGCCTATAAGGCGTTAGCGCGTGTCAGTCGTATTCAGGCGGTGATGACGCTCAGCTGGGATGTGCTGTCGACGATGACGCCGTCGGAATATACACGATTTCGCCATGTCCTTGGGCCAAGCTCCGGCTTTCAATCGGACCAGTTTCGCACCGTGGAATATTTGCTTGGCCTCAAAGCGTCGGCTTTTCTGAAATATCAGGAAGACCGGCCAGATGCGCATGCGGCCATGACGGACGCGCTTATCAATCCAAGCATTTGGGATGATGCCATTGCCGCTTTGGCACGCGCGGGGTTCGACATACCGCACGCGTTGCTGGAACGCGATTGGAGCCAAGCACATGTGTTTTCGCCAGAGGTCGAAGCCGCGTTTCTCACGGTCTATCGCAACCCCGACACATATTGGGAATTGTACCAGCTGGCTGAAAAGCTTGTCGATCTGGACGATGCAATGGCGACGTGGCGGCACAAGCATGTCCTGACGGTGGAGCGTATCATTGGCGGTAAGACCGGAACTGGCGGGACGGCGGGTGTCAGCTATTTGAACAGCACCGTGTCCAAGCGCGCCTTTCCGGAACTATGGTCGCTGCGCACGCAACTGTGACCGCTTCATATATCATCAACGGGCATGAATCGATTTCATGTCACACGGTTGCAACAGCAGCTGACTAGCGCGATACACACATTATTGAGTCGGATCATCGGGGGAGCACGGGATGTCATTTTTTATCAATCGCCGCAATTTGTTGGCAACTGCGGGATTTGGCATTGGTGGCTTATTGCTGCCGGGTGGAGCCGCCATGGCGCAGACGCTGCTTGGCCTTACCGGTTTTACGCATAATGTTGCCAGCGGTGAGCCCGGCCCTGATTCCGTGCTGCTGTGGACACGTTATGTAAACCCGACCGGCAGTCCATCCAAAGTCCGCGTCGAAATTTCCGAAAGCCAGGATTTTTCTAAAATAGCGGGCGGCGGTCAAATGGTGACCGGTCCATGGCGCGACCACACCGTGAAGATTACGGTCGATAATCTCGCGCCCGGCAAATGGCATTGGTTCCGCTTCATTGCCCCCGACGGCAGCATATCGCCCGTTGGCCGTACGAAGACATTGCCCGTTGGCAAAACGTCCAATTTCAACATCGCAATTTTCTCATGCTCGAACTTGGGCTTTGGTGAATTCAACGCTTATGGCCATGCCGCGGCGCGCAAGGACATCGATCTTGTGCTGCACATGGGTGACTATATCTACGAATATGGACGTGGGGGCTATGATGGCGGCGCGAAATTTGCGGCGCGCCTTTTCCCCGCGGACGAAATTCTGACTTTGGCGGATTATCGCTTGCGCTATTCCAGCTATCGGGCTGATCCGCAATTGCAGGCACTTCACGCCAATTTCCCGATGATCGTGAACACCGACGATCATGAAATGGCTAATGACGCTTGGGAAGGCGGTGCGCAGAACCACAGCGTAGACGAAGGTGACTGGAACGCGCGGCGCAATGCAGCGATGCAGGTCTGGCGCGAATGGCTTCCTGTTGGCGAACAGCCGTGGAAAGAATATGCCATCGGCGACCTCGCGACATATTACCGCACCGACACACGTGCGGTCGCGCGCTCAAAACCTTATTTTCATGGCGACCTGATGCGCGCGGCCGACCCGGCAAAGGCGTTTGCCGAGTTTCGTGATGGCGCATGGCGAGATCCGTCGATGACCATGTTTGGCTCGGAACAGGAAGCATGGCTTTCGCGCAGCATAGGCCGCAACACATCGACCTGGACTGTCTTGGGGTCGGGTACCAACATGGGCTACAACTACACCCCGGAATCCGCCATTGACTGGTTCCCGAAAGATGCGCCGGAGCGCACGCGCAGCTTTGTGCGTCAGGGTATCGCTGCGGCGAAGGCAGGCCTGCCATACAATCTCGACAATTGGGGCGGATATCCAGCGGCGCGTTCACGCATATTGGCCGCTGCGCAGCGCGCCGATGCCAACCTTGTCGTGATCACAGGCGACAGCCACAATGGATGGGCTTACGACCTGCCGGAAGGTGGCAAGCCCGCAGGCGTAGAATTTGGCGGCCACAGCGTATCCTCGCCCGGCTTTGAAAGTGCAACGCAAGGGACCGACCCGTCTACTGTCGCGCGCGGACTGCTTGAAGGCAATAAGCAGGAATTGCGTTGGGTGGACACATCCAACCGCGGTTATATGCACTTGGCACTCACGCCGCAGGCCGCGACCAACGAATGGGTGTTCACGCAAACCATCAAGGACATTTCACTCGCTACGAAGCCGGGGCACAAAATGAAAGTCCGCCCAGGCCGCAAAGTCCTCGAACAGGCATAAGGCGCCGTTTAACTGGTCGGTTAAATCGCCTTGATTTTGTCCATCGCCTCGCGCCATAGAGGATGTAACGGCGCGAGGAGAGAATGACATGCAGATGCCTGGCTTAGGATATAGCGAAGAGCAGATTGAGTTGCTGGATGTGGCGACGACCTTTTGTCGCGACAAATCACCCATCGATCGCGTCCGCAAGTTGATGGAAAGCGATCTTGGCTATGACGCGGACATCTGGGCCGAAGTCGCAGCGTTGGGCTGGACGGCCATTGCTATTCCAGAAGCACATAATGGCGTCGGGCTGACCATGGCGGAAGTTGTGCCGGTGGTGGAACAAATGGGGCGACATTTGATGGCTTCGCCGTTGGTTGCATCGACGCTGGCTGCGCAGGCGCTCATCGCTGGTGGCACAGACGCGCAGCGCGCGGAATGGCTGCCAAAGCTTGCCGAAGGGGCCATTGGTTCACTCGCGCTATCCGAAGCGCATGGCGACTGGGATCTGCTCAACATCACCGCGTCGGCCAAGGTTGATGGCGACAGCATCCTGTTGTCCGGTGAAAAGCAGTTTGTGCTTTGGGCGCAAAGCGCGGATGTCATTATCACATCGGTCATGTTGGATGGCAAACCAGCGCTTGTCGCTTTGACCGCACATGATGTCGCCGGCCGTCTGCGCCGCGAATCCATTATTGACGAAACCAAGCGCAGCTTTGCGGTGTCGCTCGATGGTCTGTCGGTACCCCGCGCCGCATTGCTGGACGTCGCGCGCGCCACGTCCACATTGGCGCATGTCGAGCAGGCCGCCAATCTGTTGCAGAGCGCCGAAATGTGCGGCGGCGCGCAGAGCGTGATCGATTATACCGTCAGCTATCTGCAGACGCGCAAACAATTCGGCAAAATCATTGGTGAGTATCAGGCGCTCAAACATCCGACCGTTGACGCCTATGTCGACTATGAAAAAGCGCGGTCGCATTTGTACAGCGCCGCGAACAGTTTCAGCGATCAGGGGATGGGCGAAATCGCCGTGCGGATGGCGAAAGCCGCCGCAGATGGAACCTACAGCTTTGCCGCAGACCGGGCGATCCAATTCCACGGTGGCTTTGGCTTCACCCATGATTGCGACGCCGGGTTACACCGCCGTGCCGCCATATTCCATGCCTCACAATATGGTGATGCGGCATGGCAACGCGCAAAGCTTGCGCCATTGTTGCTCGGGTAATCATGATGTGAAAATGGTCGGGGCAACCGCACAACATGTTGCCGCCGAGATCGACGAAGGCCCGTTCATATCGTGCCCTATGATATTTTGCTAACTATTGTAACCAAATGAGGTTACGGTTGAGCATAAGCATCTGTAATATAATCGTAAAATGATAAATAGTGGCAAAATGGTTATATTTGCTTTCGTAACGGTGGCGATATGCCGTGCAATTTTCTTTGCGAACCTCAAGGGCGCACAACCGAAGCGATAAGCGCGCACCGCATCGATGCTTAGATGGCAAGATTCGGCATTTTTCATCACCTTGGTGGATGTCTGGGAAAGCTCCGCGAGGTTTATTTTGTCTGTGTCCGGTAAGAAAAATGGTCGAATTCCAAGATGATGTAACCATCAACGACCAGGTCCGCACTTTCGAGGTCCCCATTCAGTTCACGCGAACGCAGCTAGAAAAGATGCTGCTCGCCGTTCAGGCGGATGCGCAAGATACAACTATATTTGACGAAGCTTCCTATACAGCCGATGTTGCAACGACGCTGGCAGTAAAAAAAGCGGTTGATCTGATCGAAATCGCCAAGCGCCGCTCGCGGCTTGTTGCAGCGGCAAACCTGTTTGCTGACCCTGCTTGGTTCATCCTTTTGGACCTTTTTGTTCGGCAGAATTCCGGTTTGGAGACGGGCGTTTCCAGCGCTTGCCGCGCGTCGTTTTCGCCGGTCACAACAGCGCTGCGGCACATTGCGATTATGACCGAACGAAATATCATTGTCCGGCGCTTCGACCCGCGCGACCAGCGCCGCGTGTATCTGGAACTGACTGAGGAAACGAAACAGGAAATTCAGCGAATTTTGCTGACTGACGACGCTAACGACCTGGCGATCGCGTCTTAAGCGCAGTTTTCGGTTTCGCCACGGGCGACGCCCACCCCGATAATGTTAGATGGTATTTCGGCGCAGCTGCACTGCATGAGGCGCCGGTTGCTCGGTTATAGCAGCACGTTCAGAGCGCGTTCGTATTCCGCAGGAATCGACATTTGTTTGCAGAATCCGCCGCCACAGCCTATTATGCGCTCCGAAATTCATAAATTTTTATACAATCTGCGGTTAATTCGATGAAATCACTTAATGAGCTGGACAGCAAGACGCTGCATGAAATCATGCAGCCGTTGAACATCATAAGGTTATCTTGTGGTAATATTCGCGCAAGGATTTCAAATCGTCCAGGCGAGGATTCTGATTACCTCATTGAGAAAATGGTGCGTATTGAAGAACAAGTCGTGCGCGCTACCAAGCTTTTGCAGGATTTAAGAAGGCGCGATGAAAATGACGGCATGCCCCGGGGCAGTTAAGGGGAAATCATTATGTATGGCATGATTCACCGGGCTGTCCGACAGATGGTTTTTGATGAGTTGGGTGAAGACGCTTGGCTTGCTCTCGAGCATAAGCTGGGTATCGGACCAACCGAACTGCTCACTGGTATGGTGTATGAAGACACCCTGACCATCGCTATCATCTCGGAGGCGTCGGCGCGGTTGAACATATCCGTTGATGCCTGCCTTTTCGAATTTGGGCGCTACTGGATTAAATATGCCGAGCACGGTTCGCTCGCGTCGATCATGAATTTCACAGGCCAAAATTTGGCCAGCTTCATTGAAAATCTGGACAGATTACATCTTGCTGTGGGGGCAGCTATGCCCGGCGCGCGCTTGCCCTCATTCACCACAATATCGAAGGAACCCGGGCGGCTGATGGTGGAATATCGTTCGGATCGCACAGGTTTGGAGCAATTTGTTCTGGGACTATTCGATGGTTTAATTACACGCTTTGGTGCGACTGGCGACGTGAAGATCGCCGAGCATAAGGCCAATTCGATTGTCTTTGAACTTCAATATCAAGACGAAAGTTACGCGTGCTGCTGACATTTACGGAGCAGCAGCTTGCCAGCCTCCTGCCAGCATATCTGCGCCTGGACTCGTCGCTTTATATTAAAGCGATAGGGCCATCAGTGGCTGCACATATGCCAGATATCCGGGTCGGCATGCGGTGCACCGATGTGTTTGACTTTATTCATACCGATATCGAGCAATTTTTCGACAACACGGATGGCGTTAAACCGATCCGGCTCGTTTCGCATTGTGGAAGGACCCATTTATTCGGTGCAGCGGTTTTTGACAAAACGGGCTGTATCTTGGCTGTGCGGCATGTTCTGTCCGAGGAATCGATGAACAATGGCACCTTGCATATGAATGACTTCGGTTATGCCGACCCTGTGGTGCTAAGTACGATGCTGATCTCGTTGCAGCGGGCGATGCTTGAAGAGTCGCAAGCAACCGCGATTGAGTTGGCCCATGAACGAGAGCGCAGCGCGAGCCTTTTAGAGCGAACAGACCGGGTCGCAGGCTATATGGGGCATGACTTTAACAATTTGCTCTCCATCATCAGGTTGAATGCTGACCGGTTGCTTCGTAAATTTGGCCATGACGAAAAAATCAGCAATCTTGCGCAGATAATTCGGGAAACGGCTGCGCGCGGATCGAACATCACGCAGTCGCTGATGAAACTGTCACAGCAGCAAACGGATACATTGCTGCCTATCGTCATCGACGACCTCATTCGGGAAAATGATACCTTCCTGAACAGCGTTGTGGGATCGGGCATTAGCTTTGATATCGATTTACAGGCTGCCACGTCAGAAAGCGTCATCAGTCATAATGGGTTGCTGAACTGCATTATCAACCTGCTCATCAACGCGCGCGAGGCAATGCCGCATGGCGGACGGATATCGCTTTCAACATCTATTACGCACGGTCTTGCAACCAGCAAATCGGACAGCGGTGAAACGGAACCAAGCGCATATATTGCCATTTGCGTCGCCGACAGCGGTAGCGGAATGAGTGAAGCGTTACTTTCACGCGCGTTTGAGCCGTTATTCTCGTCAAAGCCAAAGGGAACAGGCCTTGGCCTTGCATCGGTCCGAGATTTTGCGGTGGAAATGGGCGGTGACGTCTGGCTGGAATCGCAGGTCGGCGAGGGGACCACGGTGTACCTGCATCTGCCCTTGACAAATCCGTCCGCCGAGGCCCAAACGGCACATAAATTCGAGCAGTCCGCGGACACGCCAGCCATTGGTACGCGGCACATACTTTTGGTCGAGGACGAACCTTATGCGCTTGAGGCGCTGGCCGAAATGCTGGAGGCGGAGGGCTATGCGGTTACCCCATGCGCGTCAGGGGAACAGGCCATGCACGCGCTGGAACAGCAGGCCTATCATCTGTTGCTGACGGATATTGTTATGCCCGGGCAAACCGGCACGGAAATCGCCAGACATGCCAATCGCGGCCAGCCATCTATCAAGACGATATTGATGAGCGGATATGTGCCCGATTCGGCATCGCTTGAACCCGGCTGGATGTTCATCCGCAAACCGATGGATAGCGACGAGCTGCTCCGTCTTGTCGCGTCTGCAGTCTAAACGAAATCTTCTGCCCGGTTAAACGGCTTGTGCCTTAAGTTTCCAAGCGTTTTCCAGATAGCGCTGCATGGAAAATCGCGCATCAGGTTCCAGCTCCAGCAATGTGCGGCGTTTATCCGTTGGGTCAGTCCAGCGTTTGACTAAGCCGGCCTCAACCAGATTGTTTACATGACGCAGTGCGGTGGTGAGCGGGACGAGGGTGGTTGCCGATGCGCTTGATGCGGGCACAGGCTCGCCGCGCAGGCTTGCTTCTGCGAGGTCCAGCAATATTTCCCATGAAGGGCCGCTCAGCACAGCGGGGTCGAAATATTTCGATTTATTATGTTGGAGCTTCAACAGCAGCCGGATGAAACCTTGCAGATCGTCGTGCGTTGGCGTCACGTCGTGATCGATATCGTCCGGCAAGCCGTTGGGATTCAGTCGCTTGGTAAGTTCCGTGATTTGGAACCGGTTGGCCAAGGCGGAATGATTGGCAGAGGCGCGCCGCAGTGCGGTCGCCAAATGATCCATAGATACAGGCTTGCTGAGCAAATCAGTCGCCTGCGATTGCATGGCCATGGTGGCAACTTCCAGGCTTGAATAGCCCGTTATCACCAGCGTCACTATCGGCCGATTGGGTTTAAAGCGCTCCGCAATGTCGGACAGCAGCGAGATGCCGTTCATGCTCGGCATTTCCAAATCGGTCAGCACAATGCCGATATCTTCGGAATCCGAAATCTTCTTGAGCGCTTCCGACGCATTGCTTGCGCAGACCACATCGTAGCCGAGATTGACGATCGTGTCGCGGTATTCATCCAGACAAACCGGGTCATCGTCAACGACGAGAACGGTGCATCCTTGCGGAATTTGTTTGAAGGTCAACTCTCCGTTTGAGCCGCTGACGTGCATGAAAGGTCCCCGTTATTCCTGCCAATAGGCTGTACTGGCCCTAGTAATTGTGGCGCTTTCGATCATTGTAACTTAACCATAAAGTTTTACCAGACCCGATCTGCCATGTTTTTGCATATGCAACGGTTGTGGCAGAGTGCACATTCTTCTGAGTGCGCACCGCGCATCACACAAAACAGGGGATAAAAGGCTGTATAAATGGCGCGCCCTACAGGAGTCGAACCTGTGGCCTCAAGATTAGAAGTCTCGCGCTCTATCCAGCTGAGCTAAGGGCGCGCGCTGAAAGGCGCAATAACGGCTTTGCCTACGAACGCAAAGCTGCTTATGTCATTTTATGCAAGATGCTCCCGTTGTAACCGAAAGCGCAAGTGCCGTCACCGGACGCCAGTTCCGCTATTATGATTTCGTCATGGCCGCATTTGTGGCTATTTTGCTGCTGTCCAACATCATTGGCGCTGCAAAGCCGGCCGCGGTGACCATAAGCGGGGAGCAATGGATATTCGGGGCAGGGATATTGTTTTTCCCGCTTGGCTACGTCATCGGCGACGTCCTGACCGAGGTGTATGGCTATGCCCGCGCACGGCGCGTCATATGGGCCGGCTTTGCTGCATTGTTGTTTATGGCGTTCATGAGCTGGGTTGTCGTCGCTTTGCCACCAGCGCCAGGTTGGGAGGGCCAAGCCGCTTATGAAAGCGTGTTCGGACAAGTATGGCGGATCGTGATTGCGTCCATCACCGCTTTTTGGGCCGGTGAGTTCGTGAACAGCTATGTCATGGCGCGCATGAAGATCTGGACAGGCGGCAAGCATCTGTGGTCGCGCACCATTGGGTCGACCGTCGTGGGGCAGGGCGTCGATAGCATCATATTTTACCCACTCGCCTTTTGGGGCCTATGGAGCCAAGAACAGGTGATCAGCGTTATGATTACCAACTGGCTGCTGAAAGTGGGCTGGGAAGTAGTGCTGACGCCGGTAACATATATCGTGGTAGGCTGGTTAAAGCGTAAAGAGGGCGTCGATATTTTCGACGAGGGCACGAATTTTTCGCCCTTCAAAACCAAAGTTTAGGGCGTCATGCAGGATTATTTGGAGCAACTATCCGAATATTGGATCGGCTATAAAATACGCCTGATTGATGCGGTTGGACTGACCAACGATGCGATGCATATCCACGGTTCATTGTTGATATTATTTGGTTCAGCCATAGTCCTGCGCCGCAGGCCCGACAGTGTTTGGTGCTGGTTGATCGTGCTCGTCGCCGAATTGTTCAACGAATATGCCGATTTACACGGTCAGGGACCGGGCAAAGCAACAATCGATGCCGCGATGCATGACCTTTACAATACCATGTTTTGGCCGACGATAATCTTACTTTTGGGGCGGTTTATGTTTCCGCGCGCCAAAAAATCTGACGCAACACCCGACATATCAGGCGATTTCGCGGATCAGCCCTTCAAACAACCTGCGGCCGTCTGAACCGCCCTGCATGGCCTCAATCATCCGTTCGGGATGCGGCATCATGCCGAGAACATTACCTGCGTCATTTAAAACACCCGCAATGTTGCGCGCTGAACCATTGACGGGCTCAGCATAGCGAAACGCAACGCGGCCTTCGCCTTCCAAGCGATCAAGCGTCGCATCATCGGCAAAGAAATTGCCGTCATGATGGGCCACTGGAATGTGGATTTTTTCACCGGCTGAATATCCGCTGGTAAACATCGATTGGCTATTTTCAACTGTCAGGCCGACGGTACGGCAGACGAAACGGATACCAGCGTTGCGCATCAATGCACCGGGAAGCAGGCCCGCTTCGGTCAAGATCTGGAAACCATTGCATACGCCGAGCACAGGGACACCGCGACCAGCAGCGGCAATGACCGCCTGCATCACGGGTGAACGTGCCGCCATTGCGCCTGAACGCAGATAATCCCCATAAGAAAAACCGCCCGGAATTGCGATGAGGTCTAGTCCGGATGGCAATACGCTTTCGCGGTGCCACACAAGGCTTGTGTCCGCGCCGGTGATGTCACGAATGGCAACCGCCAT
>JBILOZ010000193.1:0-2639 GCA_044374245.1 Sphingorhabdus sp.
CTGCTATCAGGGTTAAGATGGGCATTTCGAATCCTAAAAAGATGGTCGCGCTTATTGCGGGTCCAACCGCAAGCGGCAAGACAGCATTAGCGCTGCAATTGGCGAAGTCGCGCAATGTCGTGATTATAAACGCCGATAGCGCGCAAGTTTATTCCGACCTGCCGATACTCAGCGCCCAACCGACCGAAAGCGAACAACGCAGCGCGCCGCACCGTTTATTCGGATATCTGGATGGCCAAACGCATTGTTCGGCGGCGCGTTGGGCCAATGATGCCAAAGACGCGATTGACGAAGCGCATGACGCAGGCGCGCTGCCTGTTCTGGTCGGTGGCAGCGGCCTATATATCCAGACATTACTCGACGGTATCGCGCCCATACCCGACATCGACCCGGAATTGCGCGCCCGCATTCGGGCATTGCCCGTCGAACAAGCTTATGAAGCGCTTGGAAAGCTCGACCCCGCTATGGCCGCGGCCTTGGGTCCCGCAGATATCATCCGTATCACCCGCGCGCTTGAGGTTATTGAGGGCACTGGCCGCAGCATCAGCGAATGGCGCAAAATTAAGACGGGCGGCATCGCGCAAGACATCTCGCTGCACCCCCTCCTCCTCTTGCCGCCGCGTGAATGGTTGTATCAACGGTGCGACATGCGGTTTGAGCAGATGATGCAAAGCGGCGCTATTCAGGAAGTTGAAGCCTTGCTGGCGCAGCAAATGCCGCACGATGCGCCAATCATGCGGGCCATCGGCGTTCCAGAGATCGCTGCGCTTCTTCGCGGCACTATGTCGGAGGCAGAAGCCATCGAACGCGGCCAAATTGCGACCCGCCAATATGCAAAGCGGCAGTTTACCTGGTTCAGGAACCAAGCCCCCGCCGCATGGCCTCGTATCATCGATGAAATAAATGATTCAAATAGACGTTATTTTGAAACAATATTTCAATGATTATCGTTGACATGTCATTTTGTAATCTTTAGCTAGCCCGCTCTTGCCTACCGTGTTGCGCTGCAACATAGGGCAGTTTCATAATGAGTGAGGACTTTACAGTGCCCGAAAAATCCGGCGCAGAAATTTTGATCGATACCTTGATCGAACAGGGTGTGGACACCGTATTCGGGTATCCCGGCGGCGCAGTTCTGCCGATTTATGACGCGCTCTTTCAGCATAAGAAAATCCGTCACGTCCTCGTCCGTCATGAAGCCGGCGCTGCGCATGCCGCAGAAGGTTACGCACGTTCGACGGGCAAGCCGGGCGTCGTGCTGGTCACCTCAGGCCCTGGCGCGACCAATGCCGTCACCGGCATTGCAGATGCCTTCATGGATTCCATTCCGCTGATTGTTCTGACGGGACAAGTTGCCACCAACTTAATCGGCTCGGACGCGTTTCAGGAAGCGGATACGGTGGGCATCACGCGCCACTGTTCGAAGCACAATTATCTTGTGAAAGATCCCGCGGACCTCGCATCGACCGTGCGTGAGGCATTTGCCATCGCGACCAAGGGACGCCCTGGCCCCGTTGTCATCGACATTCCGAAAAACGTGCAGGTTGCGACGACATCCACCGACGTAAAGCGCGCAACGTCATCGCGGTTTAACCCTGCGGGCGAAGCCGATTACGCCGAAATCAACCGCGCGGTTGAGCTGTTGGCCAATGCGAAGGCGCCAATCCTGTATACCGGCGGCGGCATCATCAATTCCGGGCCCGATGCAAGTGCAGCACTGCGCGAGCTCGCCGAACTGTGTGGCGCGCCCGTCACATCAACCCTCATGGGCCTTGGCGCTTATCCTGCCTCCGGCGACGCATGGCTTGGTATGCTTGGCATGCATGGCACATATGAAGCCAATATGGCGATGAACCAGTGCGACGTGATGCTATGCCTGGGCGCGCGTTTCGACGACCGCGTTACAGGTCGCTTGGATGCCTTTTCACCCGACAGCATCAAAATCCATATCGATATAGACCGCAGCTCGATCAACAAAACGGTGCGCGTCGATCTGCCCATCGTGGCTGATGTTGGCGCGGCGATCCGGCAAATGATCGAAGTGTGGAAAGGCCGTAAATATAAAGCCGCGGCGTTGGATGACTGGTGGGCACGTATCAAGGGCTGGCGCGCAGTCGACTGCCTCAGCTACACCGGCAGCACGCAGGAAATCATGCCGCAATATGCGATTGAGCGTTTGTTCGTGGCCACTAAAGACAAAGCACCGATCATCACGACGGAAGTTGGGCAGCACCAAATGTGGGCGGCACAGCATTTCCATTTTGATGCCCCCAACAAATGGCTCACCAGCGGCGGCTTGGGAACCATGGGCTATGGCCTGCCCGCAGCGGTCGGTGCACAAATGGGTAATCCGGACGCGCTGGTGATCGATATCGCTGGCGAAGCGTCGATCCAGATGAATATTCAGGAAATGGCAACCGCCACCCAATATCGTTTGCCGGTCAAGGTCTTCATCCTGAACAATGAATGGATGGGCATGGTGCGCCAGTGGCAAGAACTGACCTATGAAAGCCGGTTCTCAGAAAGCTATTCAGACAGCTTGCCCGATTTTGTGGCGCTGGCCGAAGCTTATGGATGGAAAGGCATACGTTGCAGTGACCCTGCCAAGCTCGATGATGCCATAGCCGAAATGCTTGCCT
>JBILOZ010000005.1:0-33702 GCA_044374245.1 Sphingorhabdus sp.
ATCGCGTAAATAGCCATAGCCGCCGAAAAGCTGCAGCGCCTTGTTCACTATCTCGCTTCCGCTGTCGGTCGACAGCCGCTTCGCCATCGCGGAAAAGCGCGACTTGTCGGGAGCGTTTGCCGTGACCTTGGCCGCAGCGATGTAGAGCAACGCACGCGCGGCTTCCAAATCGGTGGCCATGTCGGCGAGCGTGAATTGCGTATTCTGAAAATCGGCAACGGGTTGGCCAAATTGCTGACGCTCTTTGGTGTAGGCAATGGCTTCGTCGAGGCAACGTTGCGCACCGCCAAGCGAGCAAGCACCGATGTTCAAGCGCCCGCCGTCCAAGCCCATCATCGCAAAGCGGAAACCATCCCCCTCTGCGCCCACGCGATTGGCAACCGGCACGCGGCAATCTTCGAATATCACTTGCGCCGTGGGCGAAGCGTTCCAACCCAGCTTTTTCTCAGGCGCGCCGAAGCTCATGCCCGGCGTATCCTTATCGACCACAAGGCAGGTGACGCCCTTGGTCTTTTCCTCGCCGGTCCGGACCATGACAACATAGACGTCATTATAACCCGCGCCGGAGATAAACTGCTTCGTGCCGTTTACGATATAATGGTCACCATCGCGCCGCGCGCTTGTCTTCAGCGCTGCCGCGTCCGATCCGCTGCCGGGTTCCGTCAGGCAATAGCTTGCGATTTTCTCCATCGACACAAGGTCAGGCAAATAACGCGCCTTAAGTTCCGCGCCGCCAAAGCAGTCGATCATCCACGCGGCCATATTATGGATCGAAATGAATGCACTTGTCGTGGGGCAGCCATAAGCCATCGCCTCCATGATCAACGCAGCCTCCAACCGTCCAAGGCCAGTGCCACCCGATTCTTCGGACACGTAAATGGCGCCAAACCCAAGTTCGCCAGCCGCTTTCCAGACATCGACCGGATAATGCGATTTTTCGTCCCATTCGGCAGCATAAGGCGTAATCGCATCCGCGGTGAATTTGCGCGCCATATCTTGGATGGCGATCTGATCGTCCGTCAATTCAAATTGGTTTTGCATGACCTCGCCGTAGCATCGCGTTTTTCAGTTATCCAGCCATTAGCTTCGGGCAGCACACATATCGCGCCACCGGGCAAATCGAAGGGCGCAGTGATGTGCTCTACCCGCCGTGAAACCGCGCCCTTCGTAAAAAAGTGGCGCCGCCCAAAAAAAACTTGGCGCGATGCCGCTCCGCCTGCTAACCGCACGCCACAAGCACCCATAGCTCAGCTGGATAGAGCGCTGCCCTCCGAAGGCAGAGGCCAGAGGTTCGAATCCTCTTGGGTGCGCCATTTAACTCATTGATATATAACAATATTTAAACGCAACGATGTGCCGATTGCGGCTTAAATAGCGCTTTTTAGCTATGCACAAATCGTGCACAAATTTCTATGTTCATTCGCCAACTTCCTGATTAGGCTGAGAAAGTCGGAGGAATGCGGTTTATGGCTAAAGACGGTGATATTCGGATTGATCTGCGGGGTGACGGGCGGGTCATTCTCTACAAACGGGATAACCTGAAAGATCCTGTCTGGCAGGTCCGTGTCCGTGTCCCAAACTCCACTGGCTACAAGCGAATCACGACCAAAACATCTGATCAACGTGAAGCCGAACGCTTTGCCCTCAACTATTATGAAGAGCTCTATATCCACGTCAAAACCGGCGGCAGCATCAAGTCCAAGACCTTCAAACAGGTCTTTGCCGAATGGGAAAAGCACGTCGCTACGATGGGACACACTCGTAAGGGTGGATCTTGGGAAGCCACCATTGAACGCATTCGGGTCTATGCCCTCACCTTCTTCGGTCCGATGCGAATGAACGATATCGGACCTGTTCAGTTTGCGGACTACTGGGAATGGCGGAAGAAGAACTACAACCGCACAAAACTGATCTGCCCCCTTCTGGGTGGTCCAAAATAACATAGATTTTGGACCACCCAGAAGGGGGCAGATCAGTTGCCTTTTGAAGCCTCAAGTATGTCCCTCCCACTGGTGCGTCCGCGCCCAAGAACCCGGCTCAGCCAGGCACTAGTATCCCAGCCATTTGCAGTTACGTCACAATTTTTTTGCCGCTTCTTTAAGCTTATTCCGATCAACCTTTCCAATTGGGAGTAATGGAAGTTCATCAACGATAAATAGTCGTTTCGGAATTTTGTAATTCGCAAGATTATCTCGACACCAGGAAATAATATCATTGGGCTCTATCGCCGAATTAACGACGACAAAAGCTATGCCGACTTCCTGCCAGGTCACATCGGGTGCAGATACTACAACCGCAGTGTCCACCTGCGGATGATTCTCCAGGGTGATCTCCACTTCTCGAGGGTAAACATTGTATCCGCCAGATTTGAACATTTCCTTTTTTCGTCCAGCGATCTTCAAGGTTCCGTCTGCCCTGAATATGCCCAAATCACCCGTTCTGAAAAAATTCTCATCAGTGTAAGATGAAGATGTGGCCTCTGGTAAGTTAAGGTAACCTGTAAAATTGTAGATAGAGCGCGCGACAATTTCGCCAATTTCGCCCGCCTCAACGTTTTGAACATTTTCATCAAGAATGCGAAGCTCTACGCCGGCGAACGGCTTTCCCACCGAGTTAAGGAGCATGTCGCGGTCTCGACAGGGAGGGGTTGCCGTCATCGCACTGGTGGTCTCTGTCATGCCGTAATTGGTCGCCAGTAACGGGAAGCGCGCCAAGAGCTTGTCGAGCATATCTTCCGAAATTGCAGCACCTTCCCATACGCATAACTGAACCGCTGACAAATCGGATGTTTCCCATTCAGGACAAGCCATTTGGAGTCCATAAACGCTTGGAATAGAGCCGAGCCAAGTAATTTTCTCTTTGCAAGCAACTTCAATGGAGCGCTTCGCGTCAAACTGTTCCATGAAAACAATAGTTCCGCCCTGGACGATCGCCGGGACGGAGAGGTCGACCGTGCAGCCTACGTGGTTGATAGGAAAGTAATTCAGGCATCGATGCGGGTTAACCTGCCAAAGCTTGGCTTGCTCCAGGCTAAAGGCAATGATCCCTTCATGATGCAGAAGCGCGCCTTTGGGCTTCCCGGTTGAACCCGACGTGTAGACGAGAAGGCAAGGCTGACGACCGCCAGATGCCAAACGGCGACTTGATAACTGGTCGGCTGTGACCTTTGTTCCGGCTGCCATGAACGCATTATAGCTCTCGAACTTGCCTTCTTTCTGATCGGAGAGTTCGATAACGGGAACATTGCGACCGTCGAGTTGGGAGAGGGTGACCAAATCGTCATAATAGTCCCGAGAACCAACTCGCGATTTGGCAAAAATTAAGACGGGCTGAGCATCACCCACAACATAGGACAGTTCCCCAAGTTGATAACGGGGGTTTAGCCCCATCCAGATCGCACCGATCCCGCTAGCTGCCGCAAATATCACCATGAATCTGGGGGATGGTGTGTCGAGCATCGCGACCCGATCGCCGGGCTTGACGCCCAATGCGATGAGCGACTTGGCGACAGCGTCGACTTGTCTGGCATATTCGGAATATGTCAGTCGATCGCCGCCGTCTGCTATGAGTGCTTCCCGATCGGGAAATGCATTCGCGGCTGAGCGCACGAAATCGCAGATTCTTTGGCCAACTGCATCTACATCGTTGAATTCCGTCATTGTCCCTCCGGTCGTCATACTGAAATTAGGCTTGACACAGATATTTAATGAGGTCAATCTCAGTTTATGACGAAGGAGATTGCGATGAATATTGTTAGAGAAGATTTTGATCCGATTCTGTCAGGCCACCAAGGAGATCTCCTAGGCATTTCAGACTGGGTAAAAATTGATCAGGCGATGATCGATGGATTTGGCGAGTTAACCCGGGACATTGATCCCATGCACATGGACACCGAATGGGCGACCAAATTCGGACCTTTCGGGGGCACTACTGCATACGGTTTCTTGACCATTTCGATGCTCACGCACCTGTTTCGATCCATGGCTGAGCAGGATTTGCGCAGTGTCGACTTTGGACTATTCCTGAACTACGGCTTTGACAAAATGAGGCTTGTCTCACCGGTGCCAAGTGGTTCGCGCATTCGGGGTCGGTTCCAGCATGGTGGCATTCGCGAAGATGATGGCGGTCGCCGCATCATAAAAATCCTGTGCGAAGTCGAAGTGGAAGGCCAGGAGAGGCCAGCTCTCGTCTGTGAGTGGCTTTCGGCATGGCTCCCACCTGAAAGCTGTGGTGGAAAAAGTTTATCGGCTTGAAAACCGAAGGAGTGAATTGGGGTTCGAAGCCTAACCTCCGTAATCAATGCTGTTCAAAGGTAGAACCTTGATCCTGTTGATAGCCGCGCGCCCTGTAAACGGTATGTCTGGGGACTACCCTTGGGCATAGCAGCAGAATCACGATAGATACGCCCCGTGTCGCGTTGCGTCGATCGCGCGCAGACAAGGACCGCTTAGTAGAGGACTCAACCATGAAGATTCGTGCTTTTCTTACTTTCGCCATCGCACTGCTCGTAAGCTGCTCGGCATTGATCACTGGCGTCGCTGCTGCCAGTGAGGGTGCGGCGAAGCGCCACAGCGATCAGTCGTACTACGTGGAGATGCACGACGGGGTCTCATTGGCCATGAGCCTCTATTTCCCGAAGTCGTGGCAGACCGGCGCAAAGGTTCCCGCCGTGCTGATGCAGACGCGCTACGGACGGGCAGGAATGGGGACCTGGGTCAGAGCGCAGCGCTGGCTTGACGACGGGTACGTCGTTGTCGCGGTGGATACGCGTGGGTCGACCGCGTCGTTTGGAAAGCGGCTCACGGAGTTGTCGCCGCAGCAGATCGCCGACGTCGACGAAATTGTTCGCCATATTAAGTCGCAACCCTGGAGCTCGGGCCAGGTATTCGTTGCTGGGCAGTCCTACGCGGCCGACACGGCCGATCTGGCAACTTCACGTCCAGCGGCAGAGTTTCTCGGCGGTGTTATTCACGCGGTGGAATTCGACATCTATGCGCATCTGATGGCCCCGGGTGGCGTCATCAATCGCGGGTTTCTCGCTGAATGGGGCAAAATGACGCGCGCCATGGACCTGGGGCGCGGCGGCTTCGACCCGGATGCGCCGCCACGCAACTGCCTCGTGCAGGTAAACGACTGCGCCGCGCTGTATCCTATCCTTCAGCCAGTGGACAACGATAAGGACTACGCACGGCTGCGTGCGGCACTGGCCGGCAAGAACCGCTGGCTGAGTGAGGATCTGCTGAACATCACCTTCCGAGACGATAAGGGGCACAACGGCTATGGGCTGTTCGACATCTCTCCGGCGGCACAATTGGATGGTCTGCGTCAGGCGAAGGTGCCGGTCCAATACTGGGGTTCCTGGATCGACGGCGGAACCGCCGAGGCGGTACTCGCGCGCTTCCGGACCTTGCCGGAGGTTCCGATGGAGGTATGGATCACGGCGAACGACCACAGCAACTTCCGTAATGCCGATCCGTTCTTTCCCGATGTAACCGAGCCGAAACCGGCCTTGTCGGACCAGTTGGACCTTCAGAGCCAATTCGTGCGCGAGCGGCTGGCTGGGAAGAAGATGGCCCGGCAGATTCACTACTACGTGCTAGGTGCTGGCGAGTTCCGGACGACATCTACTTGGCCCGTGCCGGATGCGCAGCCCTGGAAGTTGCATCTCTCCGCTGATCGCGTGCTCGCCGAGCAGGCCGGCGCGGCGGGTCGTGCAAGCCACGACGTCGATCTGACGGTCGGCACGGGCGAGCGAACGCGTTGGTCGACGCAGATCGGCACCCCGCCGGCCTACGGTGACCGCCGAGAAATCGATCGCCGCCTGCTGACGTTCGACTCGGCCCCAGTGGACAAAGCGATGGAAATCGTCGGGACGCCGGTTGTCTCGCTGGTGTTGTCTGCCCGAAGCGATGATCCCGCTGTGTTCGCGTACTTAGAGGACGTGGCTCCGGATGGGCGGGTGACCTACGTGACGGAGGGAATGTTCCGGGCAATCCATCGTCGACCGGCGGATCGCTCGTCGTTGCCGTACGACCAGGGTCCTGCTGCCCACAGCTTCAAGCGCGCAGATGCCGAGCTGGTTCACCCGGGTGAAGTGATGACGCTCGAGTTTCCGTTGATGCCGGTTGCCGCACTGATACGCCCAGGCCATCGGCTGCGCCTTGCTATCGCCGGAGCCGACAAGGACTGGTTCACCATCTATTCGAACGGGCAGCCCGAGCGCTTTGACGTCCGCTTGGGCGAAGGAGGCAGTCACGTGATTCTCCCGGCTCGTCCTTGGCGATGAGGGCCCGGCGTCCATCTTCGGAGTGCCATGACAACTCCATTTTTAAAAATCGGGAGGCAGCAACTGTCGGTTTACTGCCTGCCGCTGGGACCTACGGGGGGTCTCAGTGATCGCTCGAATGTCCCGATCCAGGCCTGTCGCACCCCGTGACTTCAATCATTGCCTTCCGCTAGGACAAGATTGGAATGGTCTAATGCCCCCTTGATCTCCTCGGCCGTCGTATACTCTTATTGCAAGTGGTTCCACGATCCAACCTTGATTGATGTTCCCAAGCCGACCGTATCAACATAATCGAGCCGAAGCTCATCATGTCCACGCCATTACGTCAGGAGCCTCTAGTTCTATTCCAAAATCGCCTCGATCAGGCGGGGCCCTTTTTGCGCCAGCGCAGCGACAAGCGCGCTACGGAAATCTTCGGCAGTTTTTGCACGGACCGCGGGAACGCCCATGCCTTCTGATAGCTGGGTCCAGTTCAAACTGGGGTTGCTTAGGTCAAGCATCGAGAGCGCTTTGGGCCCGGGGTTCTGAACACCGACGCGCAATAGCTCGATGTTGAGTATCGCATATGAGCCATTATTGATCACGATAGTGGTGATGTCCAAATTCTCACGCGCCATGGTCCAAAGAGCCTGTAGTGTGTACATCCCTGAGCCGTCCGCTTGTAGCGCAATGACTTTCCGGTTGGGGCACGCCACCGCTGCGCCAACGGCGAGTGGGAGGCCCTGACCAATGGCTCCACCTGTCAATTGAAGCCAATCGTGGGGCTTCGCTCCAGCGCTCATGTTCATGACATTTGCACTTTGGGTCGCGCCCTCGTCGGAAACGATCGCATTTTCCGGCATCAGCTCGCCGATTATGGCTCCAAGGCTGGCTCCATCGAGTTTTCCTGGCTTCGCTGGAGTGATGAACGATGGCTGAAGATTAGCCGGGTTGGATGGTGCGTTTAGCAGATCCGCCAACTCGGCCAATGCCGCCTGTACATCCTCGTTTTTGGAGGCAAGGTTTATAATGGTCGCGCCGCCGGGCGACAGCCAGCTCGGCTTGCCAGGGTACGCGAAAAAAGAGACGGGCGCGTCCGCGCCACAAAGTATAATCGTGTCAAAGTCTTTGAGAAAAGCCTCGGCCTGTTCACCAAAATAGGGCAATTTCTCGACTGAAACTCGGCCTACGCCACGCTGATGGCGAGCTGCAAAAGTCTCCGCCACTAGGCGACAGCCCGTCTCTGCCGCAATTCGGCCAGCCAAATGCAGTGCGTCGGCTCGTAGAGCCCGCCCGCCCAGGAATAAACACTTCCGGCCATTGACTGCTTTTAAGGCATCTGCAGCAGACGAAATTGCACCCCTGGGTGAATGTGGCGCAGCTGGGACTGTACGCGAGGCAACCGGCGCTGCGCCATCTGTCCAAGCGTGGTCTGCCGGCGCAATCACAGTGGCCACTTTGCCTGGGTAGCCCATTGCCACGCTGAATGCTTCGGCGCCAGCTTGCGCAAGGTCGCGATTCGATCTTGAAACCCGCGTCCAGTCTGACATGGGGCGGGCAACTCCCGCAGCATCCGTGGTTAGAGGCGCATCAAACTGTAAGTGGTAGGTCGCATGGTCGCCGACCAAGTTGATTATTGGGCTACCAGCTTTCCGAGCATTGTGAAGATTTGCCAGTCCGTTCGCCAGCCCCGGCCCGAGATGAAGTAAGGTAATTGCTGGCTTGTCGGCCATACGTCCATAGCCATCGGCCGCGCCTGTTACGACACCCTCAAATAAGCCAAGAACTGCTCGCATCCCCTGCTGACGATCAATCGCCGCGACCAATTGCATTTCAGAGGTCCCGGGGTTTGCAAAGCAAACGTCTACCCCGCAACCCTGCAATGTTTCTATCAGCGCTTCAGCTCCGTTCACAATCAGGCTTCCTATGTGTGCATAACAATTACATATTGATCGGATGTTTGAGGCATGTGACTACCAGTATTTGTCCATCCGATTGACGATATCCAGTCCTGCATCTTCTTGGATGAAGTGGCCTGCGTCTTTCATAATGTCGAAAGTGGATCCGGGGATCATGCTGGACCAATGCTCTCCATCCGATGGCGGAAAAATTATATCGCCGTCTCCCCAGAAGAAGTGCATGGGCAGGCCTAATTTGGGCAACGCCTCAAAGCAGCGTTGCTGTCCCTGCGGGTCCCCGGCCTGTTCTCCTCGGAATGGCAAGATGCTCGGAAAGCGCCGCGCTCCAGCCTTTGAATCATAGCCATCAAACGGTGCCGAATAGCCAATATACGCTTCTCGGCGATTGACCTTCGGATTAAGCAAAGATCCGGCAACGATCCTGCCGACATCCATGTCGCCGCCAAGCTCTGCAGGGTTATTTGCACGCGCTGCCCACTGCCGAATTCCTGCTGAATAATTGTATTCGTCCCGATGAAGCCATGTGCTCATGATAACCACTCGCTCGAACCTTTCGGGCTCATCCACCAAAAGTCTAAGCCCTATGGGCCCGCCCCAGTCCTGCACGAAGAGAGTCACATTTTTCAGATCGAGTTCTGAAACAAGATGGCTCAGGCGACGAACGTGGCCTAGAAGATCATACCAAGTCTCGTCGGTCGGCTTGTCAGACTTGCCAAATCCAGCATGATCTGGCGCTATGCATCGAAAGCCGCGTGCCACAAGAGCCGGGATCATTTTTCTGTAGACATAGCTCCAAGTCGGCTCGCCATGGACAAGCAATGCGACGGGACCATCCAGCGGGCCTTCGTCGAGATAGTGCAGGCGGAGCCCCTGATCCTCGCGCCAGTTGGGGCGGAAGGGAAAATCGAGCTTTTCAAAGGCCTCATCTGAGGTCCGGAATATGTCCATATCATCTGCTCCAAATTATTTCTGAGTGATTTCTCATTTATTGCTATCCCCTATCGTGCAAGCTGTCTATAGAAAACGACCTGAGGATCACGAGCGAGAGGGGTAACTCATGAGCGCACACGGGGATTTGAAAGAGCGGTTTGTGAACGGCTATGGAGTGGGTTCATTCGCGACGGGTCTATATTCGACCGTCCCGTCTGTGCTGCTGCTTTATTATTGCACGGAGATTTTGAGGATCGCGCCGGCTGTCGCGGGGCTGGTCATTCTCGTTCCCAAATTATGGTCGCTCCTTTGGGATCCTTTGGTCGGCGGCTGGCTTGATCGTTCAAAGCGCCATATGGCGGCTATGAAAACGGGGGCATTCGGGCTGATCGTTACCTTTGTGGCATTATTTTCGACGCCTATCCTATCTGAAAAGATGATGGTTCTCTGGGTCACCTGCAGCTATTTCCTAATGACGACGCTCTACTCTCTTTTTGCCGTTCCCTACACCGCTTACCCAGCATTAATCGCCTCCCACCGCGAAGATCGTGTGCGCCTGATTAGTCGGCGTATGATGTTTGTGATGCTGGGCGTTTTTTGTGGAGCCTCTGCCGCGCCCTTGATTATTGAAGCAGCTGGCGGAGGGCGGTTCGGCTATTCATCTATGGCAACCATTCTGGCAGCCATATGCGTATTGGCAATGACCACGGCCCTAGCATCAATCCGATCTGCCACCCCCTTCAAGGAGACTTACGGCTTTGAAGCAGACCTGCCTAGAGAGACGCCGATCGCCCTGTTAATGCAGAACCGAAAATTCCTTTGGCTTTCGGTTTCTTTCATATTTCAGCTGAGCGCAGTTGGGGGGCTGATGGCGATGATCCCCTATATTGTGACGGTCGATTTTGCCCGATCCGAGGGGGAGGTTGGTATATCATTTGCGATCATAATCGGCGTCACCATAATTTCTGTGCCCCTTTGGGCGCGCATGGCACATCATCTAGGGGATCGTGGAGCGCTGCGACTCGCGAGCCTTCTCTATGCCGCCTCCAGTGTCTTGATCGCTTGTTCTTTTCTGATTTTGCGGGATTGGTATCTGTTCTGCCTATCTCTCACCGTTTGCGGCTTTTCGTTCGCAGGCCTGCAAGTGCTGCCCTTCACGGCTGTAGCGCACATCATCAACGACACTTCTAGGGGCAGCGGCGCCTTCTTAAATGGCGTTTGGACATCGCTCGAGAAGTCAGGCCTGGCGGTTGGCGCAGCCCTAGGGGCTGCAGCGTTGAGCGTCTTCGAGAGGCAGGACCCCAACATCAGCGCTTATTTCGTTTTAGTCGTTCCAACCGCCCTCTGTATACTGGCGATTCCTCTGATACCTAAAATGGCCGTCCCCCAATGAGAGGACCGCATTGTTTGTTAGTATAAAATTGCCTTGACCTTGTCCCGTATTTGTATCCGCCCAGAACGAGAAGTCCGGCGCTTCATCGACTGAAGTTATGCCCATCTTCCGGCATACTTCAGCAACCGAGGCTCCCAGATCTGCTCGGCGCATGGCATACGCAATATGCTCGCCCGTAAACTTTGACTTCTTCATAAGCAAAACTTCCAGGTTCATTAGCTTCAATCTTGCCAGAAATTTCTCATTCTAAATGATTACATTTTACGGGATAGGGTCAGTTCGCCGGTTGGATCGCGCGTGCGGCAAGTGCCCAAATGGACTTTCCGCGAGGCGGTAAAATATGATTTTGATCTCAGAAGCAAGCGGTGCTTTTGTCAACGCTGATTTTGGCTACACAAGCGACGCATTGAGCAGATCAAACTCTGTCAATCGCTTGAGGCGGAGTTATACTTTTGCCGGCGCGTGCGGGACTTCAGGTTAACGAATGGGTGTTGGCCCGTTTTAGCCAAAAACCTGTTGAATGAACATGCGAACTATGCGGACGTTATCCCACTAGGCACAGAATTGCCTGGGTGGCCACCGTTTTCGACAAGCCGTCCCGCACACAACTGGTGCGGAAGTCCGTTATCGTCCCTAACGTTTGCGCGGAATTGCGGCCAGCAGTTCGGCGATCCCTTGAGACTTTTCAGAAATGTCAGACGGTAAGGTTTCGTAAGGATGCAAAATTTTCAGCCAAACCAAACTGACCACATCCACCAAAGCTTCCCGATCTATCCGAAGATCAAGCAAAAACTGTTGCAGTTGTTTATCCAAATAAACGACTAGTTTACGGATTAAGTCATCCACCATTCCGCCCAGCAAATATACAAGAAGCATTGTTTCCTGGCTGCTATGTTTATGCCATGTCGAGCGTGTAATCCGCATATGCCATTCGAAGTTTCTGCGTTGCATTTTGGCACCAAACTCGGCGTCATCATCAGCGAACTGCAGTAGGCATCGAAACAGGCCAGGATTATCGAAAGCTATATCAATCCAAAGCCGATTGCTGTTGCGGATAGCTTCAAAGGCCGAGGCAGATGGTTTTGCGGAGGCCGCGAGATGGGGGGACACAAAATTATCTGCAAATTCATCTAGAACAGTTCGCGTAATATCTTCCTTGTCTTTGAAATACAAATAAAATGATCCCTCCGCTAGCCCAGCCTCAGTGCTTACCGCTCCGGACGATATTTCATGATAACCTCTTGACGCCAGCAATCTAGCGGCAGCAATCTTAAGCCTTTCGCGTGTTCTTTGAGACTTTCGCGGAGGAGGAGCCTCCTGAATACGGCGCTCAAGATACTTGTTAAAGGAAAGATCGTTAGTCGGAGGCTGCACCGGGTTTTTGCTCCACCGTTTGCGGTAAGTTCTAGCAAGGTGCTTATACCCCTATCGAAATCTTGGCAAGTTGTCCTTCTTCAGAACATTTGGTGCTGATGTCTGCGTAAATTAGCTGAGCGTGGGCTTCATCTGTTGGGCTATACTAGGCGGCGAGCTTGCGGTGTTGCAAGCCCTTCTTTTTCGGGCGCATATCATATTGTGATTGAATATTTGGGCATTCTGCAACTGGCTTATTGCAGCCCCCTGTTGGCTGCGCCATGCTATTCAAATGACCGACCCAACCAACATCGTCGTTTTAACTGGCGCTGGTATCTCAGCTGAAAGTGGGCTGCCAACATTCACAGGGACTGACGGTCTTTGGAACGGTCATCGTATTGAGGATGTGTGCACACCAGACGCTCTTGAACGCAATCCTGATGCTGTCTGTGCATTCTACGATGAACGAAGATCAGAGGCAGCGTCAGCGTCAGCAGAACCGAACCCTGCGCACATAGCTTTGGCGAAGCTTGAGCGACATTGGCGTGAAACAGGCAAGGGCGAGTTCTTGCTAATCACACAAAATGTTGACGATCTCCATGAGCGTGCTGGTTCAAAGATCCTAATTCACATGCATGGCCTATTGAATTCTGCGTTCTGTGTAGAGTGTGGCTGGCAAGGTCCAAGGCACGGGCGGCTGGAGGGCAATAGAGAATGTCCAGCCTGTGAGCGAGACGGCCTCCGTCCAGACATTGTGCTGTTTGGGGAAGCGCCTCGGCATATGCGAAAGATTGAGGCGGCGACATTACAACACTGTAAGGCCGCACAGCTCGCTTGGCTATCGCCCACCCGCACCAGAAGCCGTTCCTTGGCCAGTGCCGTCCTCCGGTTCCGCTTCGCTCCACCTGCGACCAGCACTGGCCAAGGAGGCAATCATGCGCTAACAATCAAACCGGTCCACTCACTGGGGGCCAGTCAAAAAACTGAGTATATACTCATATATTATCCGGTCAAGCCTCGCTTCTTAAAACGACGGCCCAAGTTAGGAATCGGCAGCTCGACGCCGAACGACAGATTGCGGTCGGCCTCCATCTAACTACACGCTTCTGGGCGTCTATTATGATGTCGACCTTGGTTTTGGTGCGTGGGAGAGCCAACACGTTTTCCGTGAGGAGACTTGCTGCACTCCTTGATCCGAGCGCTTGTTCTCTAAGTCTGCCTTCAGCCAAAAACAGGTTGACCTATAACCAAATATGAGTTTAGTCTCATACTATCTGGATTTGAGGGACTTTTCCTATCAACGCTAACAGGAGCTTTTGACCATGCAGGCAGCGTCTCTGCTTCGCTCCAGTCTCGTTTGGGATAATCATGGCTGCATGCCGTTGCGGCCGCTAGATGAAACGTTCCTGCCGCAGCTCGAACTCTATCGCACGAGCGGGGTCGATGTCGCCATGATCAACATCGGCTGCGGTGATCAGGGGATGGAACCGCATGTCCGCATGCTCGCCCAATTCCGCCGATGGATTGCGGCTCACAGCGATAGCTATCTCCTCATCGAACGCGTTGAAGATATTGAAGAGGCCCGCCGAACCGGCCGGCTCGCGATCGGATTTGACATAGAAGGTGCAAACGCGATCGACGAGCAGATCAGTCTGATAGCACTGTACTACGATCTCGGTGTGCGCTGGATGCTGATGGCATACAACCAAAACAATCGGGTCGGGGGCGGCTGTCAGGACGATGATCAAGGGCTAACCGCATTCGGCCGCGAGACGTTGGACGAGATGGCGCGTGTAGGCATGTTGGCTTGCTGCAGCCATACCGGCTACCGAACCACTCGGGACGTACTCGATTACAACCCAAATCCGGTAATCTTCTCCCATTCAAACCCGCGCGCGCAGCACGACCACCCTCGAAATGTGCCGGATGATTTGATCACCATGTGCGCTGCCAAGGGAGGCGTCATCTGCCTGAATGGCATCGGCATCTTTCTGGGTAACAACGATAATTCGACCGAAACCTATTTTCGCCACATGGATCACGTTGTTCAACTGGTGGGCGCCGACCATGTCGGCATAGGTCTAGATTACGTCTTTGATATGGAAGAGCTGAACTCATACATCACAAAGATGAAGGGTACCTTCCCTCCGGGCCTTGGCTATGAGGTTGGAGGCGGTCTTCGCTGTGTATCGCCCGCGCAGATTGAGCCTTTGATCGAACTCCAACTCAAAGCGGGCTATGCAGAGGGCGAAATTCGCAAGATCCTGGGCCAAAATATGCTGAGGGTCGCGCGGCAAGTCTGGAAGCAATAGTGGCTGAAGCGATCGTTTCCCTCAGGTGCGATTTGAGGCTTACAGCAAACTTGCTTCATGCCAACAGCCTTTCATCGCTGAACATATCCTAGGAGCCTCAATTTGCGCGAAACAGTGGACGTAATCGTCATAGGTGGTGGCATTATCGGCATGAGCGCAGCGCTTCAGATCGCACAGCGATCGAGTCTTCGGGTGCTTGTAGCTGAGAAAGGATCAGGCCCTGGCGAAGGGTCAACGGGCGCGTCCTCGGCCGTATGTCGCTTTAGATACACTCGCCCGGAGACGGTGCAACTCGCAAAGGACGGTATCGCTGCTTATAGGAACTGGGGCGAGTTTCTGGGCTGCCACAGCCCCCTAGCCAGATATCAACAAATTGGGGTCCTCTGGCTTTCAAACGACCGGCAGCAGGCGAAGCAAGACGCTGATCGTCTTGCGTCACTAGGTGTGAGCGTTGACGCAATCGATGATGCCGAAGTTTCAAGCCGCTTTCCTTCTATTAGCACCTGCGGAATTCCGCCCGATCTCGTAAACGGCAGCCATCACGCTTGCACCGATGGTGGAAACTTACACCTGCTTGAGCATGCCGGAGGTTACATGGACCCGAGCGATGCTTTGCAAGACCTGATAGATGCTGCGCGCAGCCTTCAAGTGGATCTTCAATTTAAGACAGAGGTTGCCGACATTGAAATCGTAGGTGGCGCGGTCCGCGGGGTCCGCTTCAAAGATGGCAGCAGGGTCGCGTGCGAGACCGTTATCCTGTCTGCGGGGCCTTGGTCCACCTTGTTGCTTGATCGTGTTGGGCTAGGGGGACTGTGGCCGTTGGAACCAACCCGCATTCAGATCGCCCATATTGATAGGCCGCCGATCGTAAGTGGCGATCTGCCAGTCTGCGTTGACATGGCAGGAGGCATATATTTCAGACCTCAAAACCGAGGCCAACAGATTGTTATCGGCTCAATCCGCGAAGAGGATGAGTTAGAGGCGGTAAGCGATGCGGATGATTTCGCGCGTTATGCTGATGATGAATTTATCCGCGAAAAGCTCCATGCTTTATCTCATCGCCTCGGCTTCCCAGATCTAAAAGGTCCAGTCCGAGGTTACAGCGGACTCTACACAATGAACCGCAAAGACATGCATCCGGTCGTCGGTCCGACGCCCATCGATGGGCTCATGGTCGCCAGCGGCTTCAGTGGCCATGGTTTCAAACTGGCTCCTGCGATAGGATCATTGCTGGCACGTGCAATAACTGAAAGCGCATCGCACTTTGATACGACGGTCGATGAGAGTTTTTTGTCTTTTGCCAGAGAGCCGATCAAGCTGCCGTCTCTCAACGTTCTTGCCTAAACCAGGTCTTGTCAAAACGGAGTCCCGAAATCATTGGCGGATTGCCAATCGATATCGAGCGCCAATCCTAACCTCTCTGGACTTGTAACGGTTTTGCGCCGTTCATCTATTTCATTATGCTACCTTGGCTTCGAAAGCGAACTGGCTGATGCCGCCCAGATATGAATGGCATCTGCGGGTGTTGTAGAACCTGTTAATGTACTGTAAGATAGAGGCGTAGACATGCCGCTGGGTTTGCCATTTGCTGGGCTCAGGTCACTCCTCTTTAGGTGCTCGGCACACCACCCTTGGCAAAAAGATCCGTCGGGGGGGCGTCCACCCCATCATCAGCATCACTACGAGGCGGATCACCTCAGGCACGAGTGAAAGTACCGAAACGGATTGGCGGGTTTACGTAGGGCGGGGCAGAGCCGCGCCCTACGCTGCAGCAGACGCACCTGCTGGTCAGTAGCTGAACTTCACCTCGATACCATAAGTGCGCGGCTCGTTGAGCTGGATCAGTTTTTCGCCGATCGGCGGCACGTTGAAGAGATCGAACACGCGGGTCTTGTAGGTCTTGTCGGTAAGGTTCTTTCCCCAAATGCTGATCTTCCAGCGTTCGTTCGGCGCGCTGAGCGAGGCGCGCAAGTTGAAGAGAGCGTAGGGCGAGACGCGGCCGTCGAGGTCGATCGTGTTACCGGTCGGCGGGAGGAGATAGGTTTTCCCACGCGCCAGCATTTCGCCGAACACCGAGAACTGACCGAAGCTCGTTTCGGGGAAGCGATACTCGGCGTTGACGTTCGCGGTGTATTCCGGCGCGAACGCGGTCGGCCCGCGCCGGACATTGTTGTTGAAGCGCGACCGCAGCAGCGCGCCGCTCACACCGAGCGTCAGCCCTTCAACCGGACGGATCGTCGTGTTGACCTCGATGCCCATGCTATAGGCCTTTCCACCGTTTGTGATTGTCGGGTTGAAACGCGGCGGCACGATCTGCGCCACCTGGATGTTCGTCCAGTCCATGTAGAAGATGGCAGCGTCGTAAGTGATGAGCCGGTTCGCAGCCTGCCCCTTGAAGCCCAGCTCGTAATTGGTGAGCTTCTCGGGATTGAACGCGATGCCAGTGGCGTCGCCGAGCGCGTCGTTGAAGCCGCCACTCTTGAAGCCGGTGCTGATCGTAGCATAGGTCATGAAGTCGGGGCTGACGCGGTACCGCGTGGTAATGCTCGGCGTGAACGAGGTCCAGCTGTCGCTCGCCTTGATGGCAACATTGCCGCCGAGCAGCTCAATCGGGTCTGATTGGTTATAGTCGATCGATTTGTGGTCGCGGGTGTAGCGCGCGCCGGCGGTGATTTCGATGCTGTCGCTGACCTGAACATTGACGTTTGCGAAGCCAGCGATGCTTTTAGTGATCAGCCCGCCGTCTGAACCGGCGACGAGACCGGAGAGGGAAGGATCGCCGAACAGCGCGGCGAGATCGGGGCCGACCTTGACGAAGCTCTGGTTCGTCGATTTTTGGCGATAGAGATAGAGCCCGGTGACCACGTCAACCCGGTCGGTGCCGATCGCCGCGCGCAACTCCTGAGAGTCGCGCGTCACCCGCTCGGGATCGCCGTCAGTCAGCAGCCGGACGGCTCCGCGACCAGTATCATCCTCGCTGAAATAGCGATGAAAATGGTGCGAGGTGATGCTCGTGATGTCGATGCCGCCGATATTCGTTTTGAACGTCGCATTGACGTTGCTGGCGTTTAGCGTTTCGACGTTGCGGATCGCGGACTGGACGACGCGGTCGAACGGATCTAGGTTAAGCGGGATGCCGCGCGAGGTCTGGAGGAAGCGGTTGGTACCAACACCCGGATTGGTATTGTATCGCAGCACCTCGAACGCGAGCGGGCTCTGGTCGACTTTCTGATGGTCGCCGCTGATCAGCAGCGTAGTGTCGGGCGACAGGATGAAGTTCAGCGCGCCCCGGACGATCCACGAATTGAGTGTGTTCGCGTCCTCTTTGCGGATTTCGTTGAACGAGATGCCGTCGCGCTTGTTAAATATACCCGAGATTTTCGCCTGCACGACGCCCGGCACGATCGGGCCGGACACCGAGGCGCCGAGCCGTTTGTAATCATAATTTCCGTATGTGCCGGTGACCGACGCCTTGAACTCATCCGACGGCTTGGTGGTCGTTATGCTGATCGCTCCCGCCAGCGTGTTCCGGCCGAACAGCGTGCCCTGCGGGCCGCGCAGCACCTCGACCCGCTCGATGTCGTAAAGGTCGACGCTGGCACCGGCGCCCTGACCGACGAACACTTCGTCGACATAATAACCGGCAGCCGGATCGGCACCCGCCGAACCCGACGATGAGATGACGCCGCGGATCGAAGTTGGCGAAAGCTTGATGTCGCCAAAGTCACCGAAGGTGAGGTTCGGGGTGCGACGCGCGATGTCCGCGATCGAGGTGATGCCCGAGCGTGCGATATCGGCTGATGAAAACGCCCTGATCGACAGCGGCACAGACTGGATCGACTCGTTCTGTTTGCGGGCGGTGACGACGATGTCGCCGACCTCTGCGTTCGCGGTCTCGCTGGTGGCCGACGCCGGCGTTTGCGCGGCTGCCCCGGTGGACGCAAGCAGCGCGATTGCGCTGGCGATCGCCGACGTTTGCATGATGGAAATGGTTCTTAGAGTGTTCATTATTGCCTCCCCTTTTTTAAATTTTCACGTCGTCCGCGCGGTCTTCATCGGTCCGGTCGGTTTGGCCTCCACGCCGACAGCAACTCGGCTACGAGAGCCGGCTTGTCCTGCCCCTTGATCTCGACCTTCGCCTCGAAGGTCACAGTGCGCTTGCCATTGGGGTGCCTTCGACGCCGAGCACGCGGAACGCGCCCCTAATGCGTCAAGCATCGGCTTCGTGATCGTGAACCAGTCAGACCAGCCGAGATCCCTGCCCGGGGCGTAGCTGTTGAATGCATCGCCGACTGAACCGAACGTCAGTGGGGCGGGGCTGGCTGCATAGGTCATTGAGATCCTCCGGACGCGCAACGATCACACGAAATGTCGAAATTACGACATGCTAAATGTGATATAAAACTCATTTCTGTAGCACGTCAAGTAAAATGAAACATTTCTCATATTTCTTGTAGGACTGGAGATCTCGAAGAGCCAGACGGCTTTGCCTTAATTTGCTCGCGGCAATGAGGTTGGCCGCTATGGCACGGGCGTATCGGTTCGCTTGCTTGAAGAACTTACCACTGAACGTAAGGTAGCACGGGTAGGGCAACGCTTTCGAATGGAAGTAGCTGAGACCCTTAACTTGAATGGAAAAATAGTCATTCCATCTGGGTCGCCGGTGCAAGGCGAAATCACCGAAGTTCGTAACAAAGGTATGTGGGGCAAGTCAGGACACATTACCGCTTGGGTCTTGTACGCCACTGTTGGTGGAAGACAGGTAAGACTATCGGGCTCGTTTGATGATAAAGGTGTGACCGGCACTGCAGGCGTTGTTGGAGCAATCATTCTGGTGCCGGTAGTTGGATTTTTTATCACTGGGACAAGTGCAAGAATTGCTAGTGGATCGGTCGCAGGAGCTTTTCTCGATGAGGACATCGCTGTCCTACCTTAAGAGCATCTAAACAGACCTTAATGTCCGGCAGAATGGATAAGGAAGGTCTGGCGTTTACGGGAGTGCGAAGATCCGCATTCCCGTATTTCGTAAAACCAAATGTCAAGACGGCTGGAGCCAATGGCTACGTAACTGATCTGAGCGCACCTCAAAGTAGCCCAAAAAATGACCATAACTATCTGTAAAACCGTTAGAATATGACGAATTTTATATAGCTAAAAAATGCACAAATCGTGCACACGACCCAGAAACACACCATAAATTATTGATTTATAATGATTATTTTAATCATTAAGTGCCCTCCGAAGGCAGAGGCCAGAGGTTCGAATCCTCTTGGGTGCGCCATTTAAATCATTGATATATAACAATATTTAAACGCAACGTTGTGCCAGTTGCGGCTTAAATAGCGCTTTTTAGCTATGCACAAATCGTGCACAAATTTCTATGTTCATTCGCCAACTTCCTGATTAGGCTGAGAGAGTCGAAGGAAGGCAGTCTATGGCTAGTGACGGTGATGTTCGGATTGATCTGCGGGGTGACGGGCGGGTCATTCTCTACAAACGGGACAACCTGAAAGATCCTGTCTGGCAGGCTCGTGTCCGTGTTCCAAACTCGACTGGCTATAAGCGAATCACGACCAAGACGTCTGATCAACGTGAAGCCGAACGCTTTGCCCTCAACTTCTGTAGGACTGTACGGACTCGTGGGACATCTTTCATATTGCCGATAGGCAACCAGAAGGATGGATCCAATGACAAAGGAAGACCGCGATATTCAGCGCAAGCTCAAGGTGCTGCGCAGGTAAAGGACCTTCTCCACGATCTCGGGTGGCGTCTGGTTAGCAGGGTTCTTTGGAATGGGCTTTGCATTGATCAGCCCGGCTTCGCCGCGCTGCTCGTAGGCAGCTCTCCAGCGGTAGAAGCTTGATCTGCCAATGCCGAAGTATCGGCATGTTTTGCCCACGTCACCGATCTTCTCAGCATGGCGCAGCACCTTGAGCTTGCGCTGAATATCGCGGTCTTCCTTTGTCATTGGATCCATCCTTCTGGTTGCCTATCGGCAATATGAAAGATGTCCCACGAGTCCGTACAGTCCTACAAGAGCTTCGCGACAATCGGTCTTGATTCTTATCCCCATCGATCGGCTTTCGATATCAAAGGCCAACATGCGGCAAGGTAAGAGCCCCCCTATGTGCCGAACATATTGCCATCTATTGTTTTTGTTGGAAGAGATTCTGCATGAATGCAGCCTGTGCCGCCATACGCAGAGCTTGATTTGGCTCGCGGCGAAATCCATGGCCCTCATCGGTGAACAACAGATAGGAAACGGGAACGCCGCCTGCACGTAGAGCTGCAACCATCTGGTCTGCTTCGCGCTGCGGGACCCGTGGGTCATTCGCGCCCTGAAGGACCATCAACGGTTTGCCAATGCGGCTTACGTTAGTGAGTGGTGAGATTTGCTCCAGGAATTTGCGCAAATCGGGGTCACGCTCATCCCCATATTCGGGGCGGCGGAGCGCGCGGCGATATTCGGCGGTGCTTTCCAGGAACGTGATGAAGTTGGAAATGCCATAGGCTGCCGCGCCGCCCGCCAGCCGGTCCGAATAATGCACCAGCGAGGCCAGCGTCAGATAGCCGCCATAGGAGCCACCGGTGACAACCACGCGTTTGGGATCAAGGTCGGGCTGGGTCGCGATCCAGCCGAGCAACGCACCAACATCGCGCACCGCATCTTCGCGATTGCGGCCATTGTCGAGGCTCATGAAGCGCGCGCCATAACCGCTGCTGCCACGAACGTTCGGCTGGATGATCGCAACATTCAGGCGCGCTGCATAATATTGGAGGTCGCCGCGATAGGTAGGCCGTGCCTGATCCTCCGGCCCGCCATGCAGGTCAATCAGCACCGGGTAGCGGCCGCCCTGAGGAGCGGCAGGCGGGCGCGATATGAACGCGGGAATAGACAGGCCATCAAAGCTGTCGAAGCGGATGAGCTTGGGATGCGACAGCCGCGCCACATCGACCAGGCCGGTTTCGGAATAGGTCCATCTTTCGCTGCGGCCGTTCTTTGCCGACATCACCCAGACATCGCCGAGCGAGGACGATGTGGCCATACCAACCGCGAGGCGGCGACCATCGGGCGAAAAACGCAGCGCGGAAACGACCCCCTGCCCCGGCGTCGAAACTGGACGTATCCGGCCACTTGCAAGATCGCGCAGATAGACTTTCGAATATCCCTCTTCATTGACGCTGTAAGCGGCAGTCCTTCCGTCCGGTGAAAGGTCGAACAGTTCCACATCCCAAACCATTTCGGGCGAAAGACGGCGCTGTTTACCGGTTGCGATATCCATCTGCACCAACCGGGCAGCATCGGCGGATGCATTGCTGAGGAACAGGATCGAGCGACCATCGGGCAGGAATTGCGGATCGCGCAGCATGGCCCCCGGCTCGGCCAGCAGCGGACGCACCTGACTAGAAACGAGGTCGACGAGCAGCATCGATCGTTCGGTCGGTCCCAACTGGCGCGATATGATCAGCTGCTTGCCGTCGGGCGAAAACGCTGCGGGAAAGGCTGAACCATCGAGTGTGTGTACGGTCCGCCGACTCGCCGGATGGAGAGTGTCGGCAACTACAATTGCAAATTCGCCTGATCCCCGCTTCACGCTGGACCACGATGCGAAACGTCCATCGGGGCTGACGGCGGTCAAAAGATTGCGGGTATCGGCTTCGCTGATCCGCACGGGAGGGGCATTGCCATTGGAGACTAGCACCTCATACCACTCATCCCCGGCACTATCGCGGATATAGGCGAAGCGATTGCCCGACAGCCGATAGCCAATCACCGCCGGGTTTGTGGCGAAGGTAAGTTGGCGCCGGTCTCCGCCCGCCATGGCGACGCGGTGAAGCTGCACTGCTTCGCCAAAGCGGGTTTGGATGAGCAGCGACCCATCTGCAAACCAGTCCAGCAGACTAGCCCCGCGCATGGTTTCGAACGCGCGGGCCGCGTCGAGATCGGCCGGGGAAACCGGCGGTACATTGTCAAGCCGCGCCGATCCGACACTCTGTACTGCCTGCTCCGGCGATTGCGCGCTTCCCGGCTGCGATACTGCGAGGGAAAGCAGCAGAGCAATCGCGCATAATGCAAGTCTGCCGACGAAATCCATCACGGTGTGACAGGTGGCGGGGTCGCCGATATCAACTGCATGCGAAAAATCAGCGGAGAATTGGGTGGGATCGGGCCTGCCCCTTTGGCGCCATAGGCGAGCTCTGGCGGGATGGTGACGATCCATTCGTCGCCCGGGCGCATCAGGCGCAATGCGACCTGCCAGCCCGGAATGACTTCTCGTCCCTTGAAAGTCGCGGGAGTGCCGCGCTGGAAAGAGCTATCGAATATTTCACCGTTGGGCAGCTTGCCTTCATAATGGACGGTGACTGTTCCGGACATCCGGGGGTGTTCGCCGTCGCTGGGACCCGACCGCACCACCTGGTACTGAAGACCGGGCAGCACGACTGTAGCGCCCGCCCTCGCCTCCACACTGGCAGCCGACGGCACGCGCCGGAATGTCAGCCGCTGCAAGGATCGGCTGGGCATTTGCACAACGTCATCGGTCGCGGCGACATCGGGCGTGGAAACAATGTCTTCGGTCATTACCCCATCGACCACACGGGTGGATACCGTCAGCAGGATATTGCGGTACTTGAAGACGCTGACCAGCGTGTCACCGAACAACCGCGTCGGCAGGATGATATCCTTGCCCTCCGGCGTGTCACCTTCATCGATATAAAGATCGGTTTCGCTCGTTCCCCGGCATAGCTTGTAGTCCTTCACACCAGCCTGTTTGGCATTTTCGAAATAGCTTGAGCTAAAAGTGGTGCACGTACCATTTTCTGCAGGCCAGGCACCGATCTGTCGCTTTATCGTAACAGGTGGAGCGTTCAGTCGCCCGGGAATATTGACCAATGTTCCCTCCCACAGACCTTGCCAGTCGGGGGCCGCCACAGCGGGCGCAACCGGGGCTGAATCGGCTGCGCCCGGGGCTGCGGCTGCCAAGGCGAGCCATAGGACCGAGGAACTAGAAGCCAAAGCGAATTCCCGTGTAGAAGAACCGGCCGATGGCATCGAACTGCGCGCCGCCAAAGCCTGCACCATAGATGCTGAACGGCGGTTTGCGATCCCCCAGATTGTCAACGCCGACATAGAATTCGCGATCCTCGCCGAAGCTGAATGCACCGCGTATGCTGTGATAAAAGGCGTCGCCAGTTTTGCGGAGTTCGGGGGCTCGCCGATTGGGGGCCAGAGGTGGCTGGCCATTCACGCCTTCGAAAAAGGCGACATCGTCATTCTTGAAATAAACGCTCGAGAAATAGCGCAGCGTGTGCGAAAGTTGAAACTTCCCGATAGTCAGGTTGCTGGCAAAATTGAGCTGAAAGCGTGGATTGCTCGGCGTTTCGACAATCTGCGTCCGGAAATCGGGCTGGAATGGCGAACGAAAATCATTGCGCTTTATCACATATGTGGCCAGCGCGCGGAAATCGAGATCGGCCTCTTCTCCCAACGGGACGGCATAGCGCGCGTCAAAATCGAGCCCGGAGGTTTCCAGCCGGGTAAGGTTGATAGGCGTTTGCGAGACCCGAACAATGTTGCGCGTCACCGCGTCGCGTCCCACCAGTCCGCAGAATGGGTTATCGATCGTGGGCGCATCCACACACTGCGATGGCACACGAAACGGGTTAATGATCGAACTGTTGGTATTCGCGATCGCGCCGCGCAAGGTGATATTGTAATAATCGACTGACAGGTTGAAACGCGGCAGGAAGCGCGGAGCAAGCGCAATCCCCAAAGTATAGGTCGTACCGCGTTCGACATCGAGATTAGGATTGCCCGATGTGCGGGTCTGGATTGTGATCGGAATGCCCGCCTGGAATGTCGTCGGAATACCGAGCGCAAGACAGTTGGCTGCACGTGTCGACGTTCCCTGACCTATGAATCGATTGTCGCAAGGGTCGGTAATCTGCGTCACCCCATTGATGGTCGGCTGGAACAGCTCGGCAATATTGGGCGCGCGCACCGCCTTTGAATAGGATGCGCGGAACGTGATATCCTTGATCGGCTGGTACAATCCGCCGACGCCCCAAGTGCCCTTGGTGCCGACACGAGTGCTATAATCGCTCAATCGCCCCGAGGCCGTGAACTCGAGGCGTTCTGCGCCAGATACGCCTTGCAGGATCGGCAATTTCAACTCCGTATAGGCTTCCTTGACGTCGAAAGAGCCACCTGAAGGCGAGGGGTTAACCGGGGTTCCGGTGACATCATCGGGCGTATAGCGCGACGTTTCCTTGCGATATTCCAGGCCCGCGACAAAGGCCAGCGGTCCTCCGGGCAGATTGAAAAAGCCGCCAGTATCGCCTGCCAGGAAGCCACCGACAAGTGTCTGGGTCAAGCGACCATCGGCGCGTCGGCTCGCAGACAGATAGTCTCGCGCAGCCTGGCTGATGTTCCCGGCACCAAAAATATTTGCGGGAACGCAATTGGCGATATCGGGATTGGTACTCGTCGGATTTGCAAGCCTGGCGGCGCAGACAATGGCCCCGGCTGTTCCCAGGACACCTGCTGTGTCGCGCACGGTATTGGCGGCCAGCTGGAGCCGCGCAGGCCTGTAAGTGCCAATAAAATCGGTGCGAATGTCGGTGCGTCCGTAACTGTAGGACAGCTCGTAACGCAGATGATCGGACAGGTCGCCTTTGATCCCAATCACACCGCGATAGGTTTCGCGCCGATTACGTTCGCGCGAAGTGGCGAATTCTGTCGTTGTCCTGAGGATTGGGAATGCCGGTGCTGCTGCAGTAGGTCCGTAGCTGTTGAGCACGGCCAGCGCCTGCGCCGAGAGATAGGGATTTGTTTTGGAAACAATGATCTGTTCTACCCCCGGCCCGCCGAAAGCCGATGCCGTTGCTCCGACATAGTCGAACTGGCCAAAGAGTTTAGCAGCGTCGCTAAACTCGAAATTGGCAATCACGGTACCCGAATAGCGTTCGTTGTCCGGAAGTAGCGAGCCGTCAGCAATCGGACTATATCCGTCGCCGCCATCGCTGATACCGAGGTTCACGAAGGCCTGTCGTCCGGTGTTTGCAGGGTTCAGCGATCCATCGGCAGCGAAACGGTAGAAGGGCGGCCCGACGGGCACCGTACCGCCAGCCGAATAAGACAGGAAACGGATGTCAGATACCGGAATAGTGCGAGGTTGTCCCGGCTGTGCCGCGATGGGGTTGTTCACAAAGTCCGACTGACCTTGGGAGAACGGCCGATCGAAATAGCGCAGGCCTTCGCGGCGGGCGTATTCGAAACTGACCGCAACATTACCGCGATCATCCGCAAAATTGCGTCCTGCGACAAGGCCGATACTCTGCGTTGCCGCGTCGCCTTCATCGCTGACGCCCGCCTGCGCGCGCATGGCGATGCCTTCATAGTCGTCCTTGAGCACGAAGTTGACGACGCCCGCAATCGCATCTGCGCCGTAGACGGCCGACGCCCCGCCTGTGAGTATTTCGACACGGTCGAGCAATTCGACCGGGATGGTATTGGTGTCGGGCTGTGACAAGGCCTGGGTGCTTGATACGAGACGCCTGCCATTCTGCAACACCAGCGTGCGGCTGGGTTCCAATCCGCGCAGATCAAGCAAGTTGAGGCCAACCTGCCCCGGAGCCTGCGTTCCAAGGTTGGTGGTCGCGGCCTGGGTTGCGGTGGTCCGGAACTGCGGCAAAAGGCTGAGTTGGTCACCGATGGAAATCCCGCCATTCCGTCCGACGATGCGATCGGCCGAAACGGTCGCGACAGGATTGGGCGTGTTTGTGCCGGCACCGCTCAGTCGCGTTCCGGTAACGACAATATCGGCCTGCTGCGGAGGTTCATTCCCGACTGCTCCGCCATCGTTTGCCGGGTTGACCGAGGCTTTGCGCAAAACGATGGTACGGCCGTCGTCCGACACGATCGACAAACCGGTGTTTGCAATCAATTGACGCAACGCAGCACGCGCATCGCGCGAACCGCGGATTTCGGGCGTTGTTATTCCTGCGAGGTCATCGGCGCTTGCAATGATCTGGAAACCCGCCTGACGCGCAAATTCTGGAATGGACTGGCTGGCAGGCTGGCTCGCTACGTCGAAATCGCGCTGCTGGGCATAGGCAGGAGAAGCGCCTAGCATCGCCGCCGCGCAAATCCCGGCTAGCGCAAATTTTTTTACATTGTTCATAAGGCCTCCCAAATTGTCCCTGGCTGTTTCAGGAGCAAGATGCACAGGTGATGGTCTTCCGCCATCACCGCGTTACAGCAATCAGGGCTTTATGATCAGGTCAGACCCCTCACGGACAACTTCAGCGCCGATGCTCAATGCAACTGCTTTTGCAAAGCCTTCAGAATCGGAAGAAGAAAAAAGACCGGTTATCGGCCTGTTTGCCAGCGCTGGATCCACCTGAATATCGTTTCCACCTCCAGCTGCGTTAAACCGCTGGACCGCCTGCGCGAGCGGAATTGCCTCGAAAGTAAGCATTGTTCCATGCGCTAAGGAACGGGTTTGATCTTTGGATTTAGCGGCCTGTTGTGGTACCATCGGAACGCGAGGCTTGGCCACTATCGCAGCATCGGCCATCGCAATATCGAAAGAAAGTGACTGGTTGGCGAGCAGCTGCTGCGCCATGGCATGACCGTCGCGTTCAACAGAAACTATGCCTTCGATCACATGTACCGACACGCGCCCATTTTGCCGCGAGACCGAAAATTTCGTGCCAATCGCAGTTACCTGCACATTGCCTGCAATGACAGTAAATGGTCTGGTCGGATCCTTAGCAACGGAAAAAATCGCCTTCCCGCTGTGCAGTTTTACCAGCCTGGCGTCGCGACGGAAAATCGTGGACGCCTGTGCGCGCTCGACCAAAGTTATTTCCGACCCGTCGGGAAGACCGACCTGCCCGGCGGCTGTGCTACGCGACCCGCCGACGACCATATCGCCCATCGTGCCGGTCGTGTACAATCCCACCGTTGAAGCCACAACCAATAATGTTGCCGCGATCGCGGCTCCAAACCACCGGTGGCGCCGTGCGCCTCCGCTCCCCTCTCTACTGACCACCATGCCACCAAGCGCGCCTGCCCGTTCCGTGGTTGCATAAATTGCCTGCATACGCGCGAAGGCACCCCGATGCCTGACATCGGCTGCAAGCCACGCGTCAAGTGCGGCTTGCTCGGCGCCCGAAAGCTGTCCGCGATCAATCCTCGCGGTCCAGTCGGCGGCGGCGTCATTCACCTCGTTGCGGTTAATATCCGGCCTCATTCTGCTCTTCATTGTCATTTGGCTGACCCAAAGATGCACGAACTACGTGTTTCCCGCCACGTCCATAGAGCATTCCCAACACACGCAGCGCTTTACCGATATGCTTTTCGACAGTGTTTTCGGACACTCCCATTCGCGCGGCGACTTCACGCTGCGACAGGCCGTCAACCCTGCGAAGGCGAAATGCTTCGCCACAGCGCGCAGGCAGGACTGCCAGTATATCGGCCAGTCGCTGCAATTCGCGGCGATCCGACACCTCATCCTCGGGCGATGGCGCGTCCGATATTGCCTCAAAATGTTCAAGATCCTCGATCGCTTGTATCGAGACGACATTGGCGCGCCTGATTTGTTGCAGAATCAGCGAATGCGCGGTGCGGAACAGATAGGCGCGCGGATTAGCGATATGCGCAACGGTTTCGAGGCTGGCAAGAATGGCGTATGATTCCTGAACGACATCGTCGACTTCGATCCCCTGCACCCTGCGCTGCAAAAGCCAGGCGCGCAGGCTTGGTTCGTGCGGCAGGATGTACCGACCGAGCCATATGGAGCGCTTTGGATCAATTGAAGTCACGCCGCATTGCTAGCGACTAAACGGTCCACATGCAATTATGTGCGCAATGGCGGATAATGCGTAGCAATGCATCATGCACATGATGAACTCCGAAACTAAATTGCATCTAGATCGACGCTGCTTTTTCGGCGGGTCGTTCGCCATGGCCTTGACGACTCCAGCTTTCGCCCGTCTCAATTCGAAGCCATTGGTCGAGATCGGCCCAATAGTCGAAAGCACCGGCGGCAAATTGCGAGGTTTCCGGCGGTCTGGAGTGCACATATTTCGCGGTATCCCTTACGCGGGAGCACTGACACCGGAGCATCGCTTCGGTGAAGCCCCTCCACTTTCGCCATGGACCAGGACCCGCAACGCGTTCAGTTACGGCCCGGTTTGCCCAAGCGAGGAACGGCTGTTTGACGATTCGACGATAGAATGGCCGTTCCTTATACAGCGCGGTCCGATGACGGTGGCGCAGGAGGACTGCCTGAGCATCAACGTATGGACCCCCGGACTTGGCGACGGCCGCAAGAGACCGGTTATGCTCTGGCTGCACGCGCAAGGATTTGGCGGCGGGTCAAGCCAGCACTTCTTGGCCAATGATGGGGAAAATCTGGCGCGCGGGCATGATGTCGTGGTTGCAAGCATGAACCACCGTGTCGGCGTGCTCGGCTATGCCGACGTTTCGCAGCTTGCAGGCGCCAGCGAAGATTCGGGCAATGTAGGCATGCTCGACATCGTTGCTGCGCTGCGCTGGATCCGCGACAATATCGCGGCATTTGGCGGCGATCCCGACAATGTAACGGTCTTCGGGCAATCGGGCGGTGCGTTCAAGACGAGTGTGTTGATGGCCATGCCGGCGGCCAAAGGGCTCTTCCACAAGGCGATCATAATGAGCGGGGCGCGCCCGCGCGTCCATTCGCGTGAAACGGCAGCGGCGCTAACGCAGGCCTGGCTGAAGGCACTGGATATGCCCAAAGCGGATCTTGCCGCGCTGCGCTCGATACCTTTCGAAAGACTGATTGCTGGGGGGCGCGATGCGGCGCGGGCAGTCGCGGCTTCGAGCAAGCCGCCCCCCGATTATCATCCGCCATCCTGGTTCTGGCAGCCGGTTGCGGGCGTCCCCAGCCTGCCCCATCAACCCTTTGGCGATAATGCACCGCAAATTTCCGCCAATATCCCGCTGATTGTCGGCAACACATTGCACGAATTCCCGCGCAGCGTAGATGCGCCCGAAAAAGAGGCCATGGATTGGGACGAATTGGAGGCCACCTTGAAAAACGATCTCGGCGTGCGAACCGCAGCTGTCATTGCAGCGGTAAGGTCGGATCATCCCGGCATAAAGCCGATCGAAGCCATTGCCGTTGTTTCGGGCAGGCACTTCCGCATGGGGGCGGTGCGTGCAGCGACCTTACGGGCGCAAAGCGGCGCAGCGCCAACCTGGAATTATCTTTTCGCTTGGGAGACGCCTGTTTTCGAAGGCCGCCCGCGCGCGTTCCACGGCCTCGACGTGCCCTTTGTCTTTGCCAATACCGATTTGTGCGATCAGGCGACAGGGGGCGGCGCACGTCCCCGCGCGCTTGCGGCAATGATGACGTCGGCCTGGGTGCGTTTTGCCCGGACCGGCAACCCCAATGGCGGCAAGCTGCCCGATTGGCCTGCCTTTGCGGTTGATCGCCCTGCAGCCATGATTTTCAACGATCGCAGCGAAGTGGCCGGCGACCCGGACGCAGGCTTTCGCAAAGCGATTGCCGGTGGTTGACATCGCAGCGGTTTCGCCCGGTACGCGCCTGCGCTTGCCATCGCCATGTCTACTGGGCGCAGTTCCGCCAGGATCAGGATGTCGATGAAGTTGAAACACATATGACCGAAATGACCTACGCCCGTTATCTGGCACTCGATGCGCTGCTCGATTGCCAGCGTCCGCAGACCGGAGAGGATGACGAACTGCTTTTCATCATCATCCACCAGACGAAGGAGCTGTGGCTGAAACAGATGATCCGTGAGCTGCGGCTGGCCAAGGAGCAGATCCAGGCGGACGCGCTGGTGCCAGCCTATAAGGCGTTGGCACGGGTCAGCCGCATCCAGGCGGTGATGACGATGTCGTGGGACATATTGGCGACCATGACGCCGGTGGATTACAGCCGTTTTCGCCATGCTCTTGGGCCGAGTTCGGGGTTTCAGTCCGACCAGTTCCGCACCATCGAATATCTGCTGGGGCTGAAGGACCGGACATTTCTGAAATATCAGGCCGACCGTCCACATGCGCTTTACGCCATGGAGGCGGCGCTTGGCGAGCCGAGTATCTGGGATGACACGCTGGCCGCCGCCGCGCGCGCCGGGCTCCCCGTGCCGGATGCAGTGCTGAACCGCGATTTGGCAAAGGCCTATGCAGCTGATCCGGGCGTGGAGGCAGTGTTCGTCACAGTGTATCAGAATGCCGACCACTTTTGGGAATTATACCAGCTCGCCGAGAAACTGGTGGACCTTGACGACGCGATGGCGACCTGGCGGCACAAGCATGTGCTGACCGTCGAACGGATCATCGGCGGCAAGCGCGGGACGGGCGGCACCGAAGGAGCGGGCTATTTGCGCGGCACCTTGGGCAGAAGAGCCTTTCCGGAATTGTGGACGATGCGGACCGCACTGTAAGCTGGAAGCATCTTTTCTCGCGGGCGCTGACAGCGGCGCCGGGGTGGCTGCATTTCGCCGCGCACAGCCATCATCTCTGGCCAGACGCCAGCTTTGCCGGTCAGTTGAAGCGCATCAAAAAAATCTTGGCTTTGGTTGAGGGCTTTCTGACAATGACATCCGCGCCAAAAACTTTTGAAGTTGAACGAATGGTAGATACCGAGTTCTATTTTTAAACCGGACGTTCCGGATCGTCGAACAAAACGATCATTCAGAGTCGGGCGGATTTCTTGGAAACCCGCCCGCAAATGAGCGGGAGATTTCAAGGTCGTACTCTGGCCTCGCAGGTTCGGCCAGGGTGTGGCTTTTTTTGGCTGACCCGCTGACACTTTTGCCTCTCTCCTAACTGGACGCCCGCAGGCGCGGTCGCAGATATTGCCCATCCAGATTTTAGTGAAACTTATGTGCCCGGAAACGCGCATGATGCCGCGTTGGCGATTGAACGCCTATTGGATCGCGATCAACATCAGCTTCGGTCCGCTGCGCACCACGCAGCTATGACTGCGCGCACACTCGACGAGCACTTTACTGAACTGTTCCAGACATACGCAGACGCCATTTCAGAAAAACGAGAGGCCGCATAATGACCGCAATCTTGCGCATGTACCACCACGTAGCCGTAGTCCCGACACGCAGCACAAGGCGACGGCTGAACCAAATCGTGCGTTACCCAAAGCCTTCATGGTATTATCTTTTGCGCTTTGCGTTCCGCAACAGTCGGTAGCAATCAAAGCATGACAATATGCGGAATAACGCTTACACGCTCATCTAAGATCCTTGCCAGTCCGCTCTTCTCTAATCGATAACTGCCTTATCCGATCCGGCATATTCGAGTGAAACAAGACAACTAAAGCGACCCCAAAAAATCATCTTAACTATCTGAAAAACAGTCATAATATGTCTATACTTGCACAGCTAAAAAATGCACAAATCGTGCACAAGACCCAGAAATACATCATAAGTTATTGATTTATAATGATTATTGTAATCATTAAGTGCCCTCCGAAGGCAGAGGCCAGAGGTTCGAATCCTCTTGGGTGCGCCATTCAAACCATTGATATATAACAATATTTAAACGCAACGCTGTGCCGATTGCGGCTTAAATAGCGCTTTTTAGCTATGCACAAATCGTGCACAAATATCTGTGTTAATCCGCCAACTTCCTGATTAGGCTGAGAGAGTCGAAGGAAGGCGGATTATGGCTAAAGACGGTGATATTCGGATTGATCTGCGGGGTGACGGGCGGGTCATTCTTTACAAACGGGATAACCTCAAAGATCCAGTCTGGCAGGTTCGTGTCCGTGTTCCAAACTCGACTGGCTACAAGCGAATCACCACCAAAACCTCGGATCAACGTGAAGCCGAACGCTTTGCTCTGAATTATTATGAAGAGCTCTACATCCACGTCAAAACCGGCGGCAGCATCAAGTCCAAGACCTTCAAACAGGTCTTTGCTGAATGGGAAAAGTGACCGGCCCCCATTGAGTGGTCCGTGTTGATTGTTAGTGCATGATTGCCTCCTTGGCCAGTGCTGGTCGCAGGTGGAGCGAAGCGGAACCGGAGGACGGCACTGGCCAAGGAACGGCTTCTGGTGCGGGTGGGCGATAGCCAAGCGAGCTGTGCGGCCTTACATTGTTGTAATGTCGCCGCCACGCCTCGATCAGGATTTGGGCTTCGGCAAGGCTGTAGAAGATTTCGCCGTTAAGCAGCTCATCGCGCAAGCTGCCGTTGAACGATTCACAATAGCCATTCTCCCACGGGCTGCCAGGCGTGATGTAAAGCGTCTGCACCCCGATCTGTGCCAACCAGCCTTTCACGGCGGTGGCAACGAACTCGGGGCCATTGTCAGACCGTATGTGCGCTGGCGGGCCGTGGATGACGAACAGATCAGCTAAGATAGCCAGAACGTCAGCGCTTCTGATCCGGCGTGCAACCAACAAGGCCATACACTCCCGGCTCGCTTCATCAATGATTGCAAGGATCCGGAACTTGCGACCGTCGTGCGTGCGCCCCTCGACGAAGTCGTAGGACCACACATGCCCCGGATATTCAGGGCGCAGCCGGATACACGAACCGTCGTTCAGCCACAGCCGTCCGCGCTTAGGTTGCCTCTGCGGTACCTTCAGCCCTTCACGCCGCCAGATGCGCTCCACCCGCTTGCGGTTCACATGCCAGCCTGCGTTGCGCAGGAGCGCTGTCACACGCCTATAGCCATAACGACCATATTGGCGCGCCAGCTCGATAATGTCTGCAGTCAGGGCTTCCTCATCATCGGCCCCGCGCGGTACTTTGCGCTGCGTCGATCGGTGCTGGCCCAGAACGCGGCAGATGCGGCGTTCAGAGACAGGCAGTTCCTCGCGGACATGATCGATACAGCGCCGTCGTCGCGCGGGGCTCAATAGTTTGTGCTCTGCACGCCTTACGGCTCCCCCGAGCAGCCTCTTGCAGGATCAGCTTATCGAGAGTGAGATCGGAGATCGCACGGCGTAGCCGCGCATTCTCTTTCTCCAGATCCTTCATCCGGCGAGCCTGATCGGTCTTCAGACCGCCATATTCCTTGCGCCAGCGGTAATAGGTCTGCTCGCTGATCGATAGCCGGCGGCAAGCGTCCGCTGTCGTCCCTCCCTGCGCCAGCACAATCTCCGCCTCACGCAGCTTGCCGATAATCTCCTCCGGCGTGTGTTTCTTGAATGGCATTCGTCTTTTCCTTCCGTGTCCAAAATAACATAGATTTTGGACCACCCAGAAGGGGGCAGATCAGTTCTGCGCCGCCAAGATGAGTACCTTCAGCATCGCAACCGGATCGTAGGGCGGTCTGCCACCCTTGGCACCGGCGGCATAAGCCAGCGCCGCATCCAGCACCGGCCGGAATACCTCGAAATCAACGACCCGGGCCAACTCTTCCAGCGGATCGCCAAAGGCCGACAGCCGCTTCAAATGATCCGATAAGCCAAACAATCCCGCTTGACGCATCCGCTCCTCCGTCAGCCGCACTGAATCAAATCAAACCGCCTTTGGCGAGGGGGTTTTTGG
>JBILOZ010000195.1:0-2623 GCA_044374245.1 Sphingorhabdus sp.
GGTGGCGAAGGATGGCAAAAGCCAGTCCTGAAATCTCTATCCCCGTCTAGGCTGGACATTAAGAACGGCACATTCCGTTCACCAACTGTCTCGGACGGTTGCCGGTGGAGCCGTCGCCCCACCGAACGAGGCGGGCATTAGCAGGGTTGGGCGCAGAGTCAAGGGCGACCGCCGCTGTGATCGCTGTCCGCCGCGATCGCGTTTCAAAATCCTATGAAAGTCCGGACAATTTATCTTACTGGACAATCCTTGCCTCGCTGACTTAATCGAAATGCAATTCATCAGGTTAAAGGACACAATGATATATGGCCGACACGCGTGAAAAAACGGCGGCGCTGATTGGCGCATATTATGCTGCATTCAATGCCATGGATGTTGAAGGCATCTTGGCATGTCTGGATGACAATGTGGCGCATGATATCAATCAAGGGGACCGTGAAACCGGCAAGCTCGCCTTTCGCGCATTTCTTGGCCGGATGGACCATGCCTATAGTGAACAGCTGCGTGACATTGTCATTATGACCAGCGAAGATGGCCGGCGCGCGGCGGCGGAATTCATCGTCGACGGGGTTTATAAGGTTGCTGATGAAGGCTTTCCTGCCGCGCATGGTCAGAGCTACAGCTTGCCAGCCGGTGGCTTCTTTGAGGTTGCGGACGGAAAAATCACACGCGTCTCGGTATATTACAATCTTGCCGACTGGATCGCGCAGGTTTCATGACGGTAGACGTCCGTTCCTTGACGGATCCCGAGGAGCGCTGGGCCGCCATTCCGGCGCTGTCTGATCTGCGGATCCGGGTTTTTCGCAGCTGGCCGTATCTGTATGACGGCACTGCAGAATATGAAGCCACTTATATGGCCGAATTTGTCCGCGAACCGGGTTCGGTGCTGGTCGTTGCCCGGGACGGGGACGTAATCATCGGCGCGGCTACGGCGTCTCCATTGGAGGGGCAGAAGCCGGACATCCAGAATCCTCTCCGCGAACAAGGTTTGGATGTTGCGCAGATATTCTATTTCGGGGAATCCGTTCTGTTGCCGCAATATCAGGGGCAAGGCATTGGGCACCGGTTTTTCGACGCGCGTGAAGACGCAGCGCGCGCCGCAGGGGCACGGAAAACTGCCTTTTGTGCGGTGGTCCGCCCGGACGATCATCCGATGCGGCCCGAAACACCACGCGATTTGCATCCATTCTGGCGTGCCCGCGGCTATGCGCCGGTGCCCGGTTTGACCGGAACACTCGAATGGCAGGAACTGGGCGATGATTTCGAAAGCGCGCATGTGATGCAATTCTGGATGCGCGACCTGTGACCGCGTCGGTCCGTATTGCGGCAGCTCAATATCCCATCGGGGAACCCGATAGCTTTGCCAGTTGGCAAGCGAAAGTCGGGCAGTGGGTGGGCGATGCCGCCGCGCAAGGCGCACAGCTTTTGGTGTTTCCCGAATATGCGGCGATGGAATTGGCCGCAATCGACAAGGCGACGGCGAGCGATCTGCACGCCTCGTTGCGGGCCGTGGTTGCTTTGGGGCCAAGAATTGACGCCCATTATGCGGATCTCGCCCGGCAATTTGGGGTCGCCCTGCTCGGCGGAACCCGTCCCTTTGGCCAAGACGATGGGCAGATTGTAAACAGGGCGACGCTGTATATGCCAGACGGGCAAACGGCGTATCAGGACAAGATTATGATGACCCGGTTCGAACGTGAATCCTGGGACATTAAGGGCGGAAAAAGCCTGCGGGTTTTTCGGACATCTTTGGGAATGCTGGGCATTTCTACCTGCTATGATATCGAATTCCCGATGATCGCGCGGGCGCAGGCACAAGCTGGCGCACAGGCCATTCTCTGCCCGTCGTGCACCGACAGCTTGCAAGGCTATCACCGCGTCCGGATTGGGGCACAGGCGCGGGCATTGGAAAACCAGATTTTCGTGGCGCAGGCACCGACCGTTGGCATGGCGCCATGGTCGCCGGCGTTGGATGAAAATTATGGTGCGGCGGGGCTGTTCGTTCCGCCTGATGGCGATAGTCCGGACGACGGCGTTGTGGCGATCGGGACCGAAGGGCAGGGGGCGTGGGTCATGGCAGACGCTGATCTTGCGCGCGTGAACCGCTGGCGCACCGAAGGGGCTGTTCGTCCCTTTGCGCATTGGCCCGAACAATATTGCGGCGCAATTGCTAGCGATCTGCCGGTGGAAATTGTGCCGCTGGATTAACTGTTCGCAAAAACCGGTGGAACGGTTAGGGGGATTTCTATGCCACAAAATGCCGCCCTTCCACGCCTGCACCTTCTGCTCGCGATCGCAGTGATGGCGGTGTGGGGCACGAATTTCGTTGTCATCAAATTGGCGCTCACCCATTTGCCGCCTTTGTGGCTTGCGACGCTGCGCTTTACGTGCGCATTTTTGCCAGCGGCATTTTTCCTAAAACGGCCTGCCGTGCCTTTGTCCAATCTGGCAGCTTACGGCGTATTGATAGGGGCCGGGCAGTTCGGTCTGCTGTTTCTGGCGATGAAAGGCGATATCACGCCGGGCCTCGCCTCACTGGTCGTCCAGATCCAGGTCTTCTTTACCATTGCCCTATCCATGCGGCTGACGGGGGAGAGGGTGCGCACATTCCAATGGGCTGCAC
>JBILOZ010000196.1:0-2601 GCA_044374245.1 Sphingorhabdus sp.
AACGTGAAATCAAGCTGTCCTGATGTAACCTGTTTTTCGACCTTCATGTTGCCAATCGCCAGCTGTCGAGACGCGCGCATATTCGCACGGCCAGCGGATATAGCAATATGGACAATATGATCTGCGGAATCAAAACAGCGGGATCAGGCGCGGCGTGCGCCATGCCCGCAATCCACAATCCACCCAACAGCACCCCTGCAATTAAGACGGCGGCAATCAGCCAATCCTGAACATGATCGCGCCAGATCGCGCGCGCATCGATAATCTCAATGCTGAGCATAGCGAGCGACCATAGCAATCCCGCGCTGCCAAAGGGTTGGCCGCTGAACACATCATCCATCAAACCAAATGGCACGCCGGACCAAACGGGCAGAAGCCCGGGACGCATCAGACGCCAGCTTAAAAACATCAACAGTCCAAGTGGCGGCAACAGCGGTTCTTCGGTGAATATCGGCAACGCCGTAATCATCGATGCAATAGCAACCGACGTAATGGGAATGGCGAGCATCTTGAGCAACGATTGTTCGCGGTCAAAACGGGATTCATATTCCCGTGCCGGACGGGTGGGCAGGCGAATGGTCGTCACCGGAATTTTCATTCCGCAACTTCCTTGGTCTCACCGTCAGGCGCCACCGCCTGTTGGGCTGCGCGTGCTTCGCCCTGATATGGTCGTATCACCACGGCATAAGGCGTGTTGCCCGGGTCGGCATAGGGTATCGCCAACGCACCATCGCTGGTCTTTTTGATAACGCGCGCGAAAGGAATATTGGGCGGATACAGCCCGCCATTGCCCGACGTCACAATGACGTCGCCGACCTTGAACGGGCTTTCGCCCAAGTTCAACGGCTTGATCAGCACTGTGCCATTGCCAAGCCCTGCCGAGAACGCGGGCAGGCCATCGCTGACGCGCATGACAGGGACCAGATTTTCAGCGTCGGTGACGAGAAGAATACGTGCCGTTGTCGGGCCGGTTTCGATAACGCGGCCAATCAATCCGGAAGGACCGCGCACAGGTTGCGCGCGCTCCACGCCAAAGTTGCGGCCAATGGACAATGTCGCCACGCGCCGCGTGCTGGATGAGGTTGAACTGATAAGGCGGCCCACGGCGACTTGGCTCTCGCCGTCCTCGGACAATTTTAGCAATCCGCGCAACCGCGCATTTTCGACGCGCAAGGCTTGCGCTTCAATCAGCTTTTTCCGGTTGACCTCTGCTTGCTTTTGAAGCGCGGCATTTTGGGAAGCTGCGTTGATATAAGCCGCCGCGGTCGCATTCATGTTCTGCGCCGACCGGCGGACATTGCTGAACATACGCGCGACCGGCGCTGTTATTTCTGCCCCTGCGGCACGAAGCGCGGAAAAGCCGGCTGGATCAGCCACCGATATTGCCAGCAACAAGGCAGCCACCATCGTTCCTGCAATCGCGACGACATAGGTCACGAACAGGCCATATTGCGCCTTTCGGGAAAATCCGGGGCGCCGGTGTTTGGGCGGCGCCATGCTGAGACCTAAATCAGGCGGTCAGCAAGACGCCACGGAAGATGGGGTCTTCCATCGCCCGGCCTGTACCGATTGCAACGCAGGTCAGCGGGTCTTCAGCGACCGTGACCGGCAGTCCGGTTTCATCACGCAGATATTCGTCGAGGCCAGCCATCAACGCGCCGCCACCTGTCAGAACAATCCCTTGATCGACGATGTCCGCCGCCAGTTCTGGTGCGGTATTTTCAAGCGCGATGCGCACACCTTCCAGAATGGTGCCAATAGGTTCCGACAAGGCTTCGGCAATCTGCGCCTGGTTGATCGTAATTTCCTTGGGCACGCCGTTTACAAGATCGCGGCCCTTGATGTGCAATGTCTGGCCAACGCCATCGGCTGGTGGACGTGCGGTACCGAAATCCTTCTTGATCCGCTCGGCAGTCGCTTCACCGATCAGCAGGTTATGGTGTCGTCGGACATAAGAGACAATCGACTCGTCCATCTTGTCACCTCCGGTACGTACCGAGGTGGTGTAGGCAAGGCCGCGCAACGAAAGCACGGCAACTTCGGTGGTGCCACCGCCGATGTCGACAACCATCGAACCGATGGGTTCCGTCACAGGCATATCCGCGCCGATGGCTGCAGCCATCGGTTCTTCAATCAGGAACACTTCGGACGCGCCTGCGTTGGACGCGGCATCGCGAATCGCGCGGCGCTCGACCGATGTCGAACCCGACGGGACGCAGATGACGATTTCGGGGTAGCTGAACATGCGGCGCTTGCCGTGCACTTTGTGGATGAAGTGCTTGATCATCTGTTCGGCCACATCGATGTCGGCAATAACGCCGTCGCGTAAGGGACGAATGGCTTCTATGCTGTCCGGGGTTTTGCCCATCATCAGCTTTGCATCGTCGCCAACGGCCTTTACGCGCTTGATACCGTTGATGGTTTCAATCGCGACCACCGACGGCTCGTTCAGGACGATCCCTTGCCCGCGTACGTAGACCACCGTGTTTGCGGTGCCGAGGTCGATTGCCATGTCTTGTGATGCGAAACGGAAAAACTTGCCAAATACCATTTAATTTCCACCCAATCCGTTTTGGAGAGACTCCTTTGGAGCGCGTCCAA
>JBILOZ010000075.1:0-10075 GCA_044374245.1 Sphingorhabdus sp.
ACTCGCATCATCTGGGAATGGATCAGGGAACGTCTCATCCTGCCATATCTCGATATTGACCTGAAATATTATGACCTTGGCATGGAATATCGCGACAAGACCAATGACAAGGTCACCGTTGATTCCGCCAACGCAATCCGCGAATTCGGTGTCGGCGTAAAATGCGCGACCATCACACCCGATGAAGCACGCGTGGAAGAATTCGGCCTGCAGAAAATGTGGAAGTCGCCAAACGGCACCATCCGCAATATCTTGGGCGGCGTTGTTTTTCGTGAACCCATCGTCATCGAAAATGTCCCGCGCCTTATTCCGGGCTGGACGGACCCTATCGTGATCGGCCGCCATGCCTTTGGTGACCAGTATCGTGCGACCGATTTCCTCGTTCCTGGCCCCGGCACATTGCGTCTCGTGTGGGACGGCGACGATGGTCAAAAAATTGACGAAGAAGTGTTCCGTTATCCATCACCAGGCGTTGCGCTTGCGATGTACAATCTCGACGACTCGATCCGTGATTTTGCCCGCGCTTCGCTGAACTATGGCGTCACTCGCGAATGGCCAGTGTATCTGTCGACCAAGAACACCATCCTGAAATATTATGATGGCCGCTTTAAGGACCTGTTCCAAGAAGTGTACGAAGCCGAATTTGCCGAAAAGTTCAAAGAACTCGGCATTGTGTACGAGCATCGCTTGATCGATGACATGGTTGCATCTGCGCTTAAGTGGTCGGGCAAGTTCATCTGGGCGTGCAAAAACTATGATGGCGATGTGCAGTCCGACCAAGTCGCACAAGGATTTGGTTCGCTTGGATTGATGACGTCTATTCTGATGACCCCAGATGGCAAGACCGTTGAAGCTGAAGCCGCACATGGCACGGTAACGCGCCATTTCCGCCAGCATCAGCAGGGCAAGGCAACATCGACCAACCCGATTGCGTCGATTTTTGCATGGACCGGCGGTCTGAAATTCCGTGGCAAGTTTGACGAAACACCTGAAGTGACGCGCTTTGCCGAAACGCTTGAAGAAGTGTGCATCCAGACGGTTGAAGATGGCCACATGACAAAGGATCTCGCGATCCTCATTGGTCCAGACCAAGCATGGATGACGACCGAGCAGTTCTTTGAACAGGTTCGTGCCAACCTCGAAATCAAAATGGGCAGCTGGCAGTAACAGCAAGCGCATAAGTACAACAAAGCGCGGGGGGCGACCTCCGCGCTTTTTTATTGTCCTGTCCTTCCCTTTTCATGCGGCATTGGCGTACAAGGTGCACATGGCAGGCGAACTACACAGCGAAAGCATAAGCGATCTGCTCGTCATTCTGGGCGCAGCTGGCATCGTCATCCCGGCGTTCGCCCGCTTTCGCATCACACCCATTATCGGTTTCATCTTGGTGGGGATATTGGTCGGCCCCATGGGGCTTGGTACCTTGGTGGAACGCTACCCATTACTTGAATGGGTCACCATTACCAATCCAGAGGCCATTCGGCCCATTGGCGAATATGGTATTATCCTTTTGCTGTTCTCGATTGGGCTTGAACTGTCCTTTCGGCGATTGTGGAAGATGCGGCGTCTGGTTTTTGGCGTGGGCGCGTCGCAATTGTTCGGTGCGGGAATCATCATTGCCGCGGGGCTTTTGCTATTTGGCTATAACCTGACGGCGGCGATTGGCATCGGCATTGCGCTGGCGCTTTCCTCGACCGCGCTTGTGCTGCCGATATCGGGCACGCATTCTGCCGTTGGCAAATCGGCGCTTGCGATGTTGCTTTTCGAAGATCTCGCCATCGTCCCGATCATCTTCGTCCTGGGCGCGTTGGCACCACAAGCGGGTTCGGATTCTTGGGAAGGCATTGTTACTGTGCTCTGGCAGGGCACATTGGTGATCGTCGGCATGCTTGTGCTTGGCCGTTTCTTCCTGCCCCGCCTGTTCGGGCAGGCCGCGCGTACCAAAAGCCCTGAGCTATTTGTATCGGTCAGCCTGCTGGTCGTGATCGTGGCCAGTCTTGCGACCGGTGCGGTTGGCCTTTCGCCCATCGTTGGCGCAATGATCGCGGGCTTGTTAATCGCCGAGACGGACTATCATACCGAAGTCGAAGTCATGACCGCGCCGTTCAAGGGGCTGGCGCTGGGTGTGTTTCTGATCAGCATTGGCATGCAAGTTGATCTGCGCTTTGTAGCGGCCAATTGGGCGGCGTTGGTCGGTGCGGTGGCCAGCGTCGTTCTGATAAAGGCGGCGGTTACCGCAGGCCTGCTGAAATTGAACGGCGCACGCACGGGGACCGCCACCGAGACAGGCGTTCTCATGGGAAGCCCATCCGAAACCACGCTCATTGTGCTGGGTGCAGCCGGCGCGGCGCAGATCATTGACGCCGCGACCATCAATTTCTGGCAAGTCGCAACGGCGATTGGTCTAACCATCACACCGATATTGGCGCGCATCGGCCACGACATGGCGCGCCGAATTGAGCTGCGCGAGACCGACGACGAAGTGCATGAACAAGACCCGACGCAAGAACCGCGGACCGTCGTTATCGGCTTTGGCCGCGTCGGTCATTTGGTGGCCGACATGCTCACGATACATGGGCAGCCTTATGTTGCGGTTGAATCCAATGTGGATGCGGTCACAGCGGCGCGGCGCGGTGGGTATAAAGTGATCTTCGGCGACGTCTCACGGCCCGAAACATTGGACAAGCTAAGCCTTGGCCACGCAAAGGCGATTATTCTGACCATGGACCAACCGGTGCTGGCCGAACATATCGTCAAGCGCGTCCGCCAATGGTTACCGGATATTACCATCGTTGCGCGCGCCCGCGATGCAGACCATGCCGCACGCCTGTATCAGGCCGGGGCAACCGACGCCGTTCCAGAAACGCTGGAAAGCTCGTTACAGCTATCGGAAGCGGTGCTTGTCGACCTCGGCGTGGCCATGGGCCCCGTGATCGCATCGATCCACGAAAAGCGCGACGAATTCCGACGGCAGATCAAAGAAGCAGGCGGCCTCGACGAGGCCCCCAAGCTCAAGCTTACATCTTAACCCGCAATCTTTGCCCTGATGGCATCCAATGCCGCCTGCGCCAGCTCAGCGCCGGCTGGACCGCCACCTTGCGCCATGTCGGGACGTCCACCACCACCTTGCGCACCCATTGCATCGGTCGCCGCGCGAACAAGGTCTGGAGCGGTCAGCGTCGCGTGGAGCGCAGGTGAAACCGCGACAACGACGGTGTTGCTGTTTTCGTTCGCCGCGATAATGGCGACGATGCCGCTGCCCATGGCCTTCATCTGGTCATCGGCCAAACCGCGTAGGGCCTTTGGCTCAATACCGTTGATGACCTGCCCCATGAACGTGACATCACCGATTGTTTCAGCTTCTGCCTTGGGACCGCTGCCACCGGACAATGCGAGCGCGGTTTTGGCTTCGGAGAGTTCCTTCTCCATCCGCTTGCGTTCGCTCATCAATGTTTCAATACGCGCGCCGACTTCATCAGGCGCGGTTTTCAGCATCGCGGCTACATTCTTCAACTGTGTTTCGCGGCCAACAAGCCAGAGGCGTGCGGCCTCTCCGGTCAACGCCTCAATCCGGCGGATACCGCTGGCGACGGCGCCTTCAGAAATGATCGTGAACAAGGCAATGTCACCCAATGCGTTGACATGCGTGCCACCGCACAGTTCGAGCGAATAATGCGTGTCATCGGTCTTGCCCATCGTCAGCACGCGGACTTCCTCGCCATATTTCTCGCCAAACAAAGCAAGCGCACCCGCAGCGACCGCGTCATCGGGGGTCATCAAACGCGTGGTGACGGCCTGATTACCGCGAATTTGTGCGTTCACATCGGCTTCAATCATCGCAATTTCATCAGCCGTCACCGCCTGATTATGCGAAAAGTCGAACCGCAGACGATCAGGCGCAACAAGGCTGCCCTTTTGCGTGACATGACCGCCCAGTCGTTCACGCAAGGATGCGTGCAGCAAATGGGTTGCGCTATGATTGGCGCGCAGGGAGTCGCGGCGGGTTGTATCAATCTTCAAGGTGACAAAGTCGCCGACCTTGATCTCGCCCGCCCCAATCGTCACCTGATGTGCATGCAAACGCCCAAGCGGCTTTGCAGTGTCGGTGACTTCACCGCGCATGTTGGTGCTTGAAATAACGCCAGCGTCGCCCATCTGGCCGCCGCTTTCGCCGTAGAATGGCGTCTGGTTGGTGATGACGGTCACGGTGTCGTTTGCCACAGCAGACTGCACTTCAACGCCATCATTGACGAGGGCAACGACTTGCCCCTCGCCTTCATTGGCTGCGTACCCTGTAAACTCGGTCGAACCAACGCGTTCGGCGATGTCGAACCAGACGTCGTCCGATGCCTTGGCGCCGGAACCCTTCCATGCGGCACGCGCCATAGCCTTTTGATTGTTCATCGCGGTTTCAAAACCGGCCTGATCAATGCCCAAGCCCTGCGCACGCAACGCGTCTTCGGTCAGGTCATATGGAAAGCCATATGTGTCATACAGTTTGAATGCGGTATCGCCGGCAAGGATATCGCCGGGCTGCATACCCGTGGTAGCTTCATCCAGCAGCTTGATGCCCTTGTCCAGCGTACGGCGGAACTGGGTTTCTTCCTGCTTCAACGTTGCTTCGATCATCGGTTGCGCACGCAGCAATTCGGGATAAGCCGCGCCCATTTCCGCGGCAAGGCTGCCCACCAAACGGTGCATCAACGGTTCTTTCGCGCCAAGGATGTGCGCATGGCGCATGGCGCGGCGCATGATGCGGCGCAGAACATAACCGCGACCTTCATTGGACGGCATGACACCATCGGCCAACAGGAAGCTGGTCGAGCGCAAATGGTCGGCAATCACGCGGTGGCTGGCCATTTGGTCGCCCTGCGCCTTGGTACCGGTCAGCTCTTCCGACGCATTGATCAGCGCCTTGAACGTGTCGGTGTCGTAATTGTCGTGCACGCCCTGCATGACCGCAGCGATGCGCTCAAGACCCATGCCGGTATCAATCGACGGCTTGGGCAACGGCACATCGGTGCCATCATCCTGCCGCTCGACTTGCATGAACACCAGGTTCCAAATTTCGACAAAACGGTCGCCATCTTCATCCGGGCTTCCGGGAGGGCCACCAAAGATATGGTCGCCATGGTCATAAAAGATTTCGCTGCACGGACCGCATGGCCCCGTGTCACCCATCGACCAGAAATTATCGTTGGTCGCGATGCGGATGATGCGCTCCTCAGGAAGGCCCGCAATCTTGCGCCACAGATCGAACGCCTCATCATCGGTATGGTAAACCGTGGTCGTCAGGCGCGATGGATCAAGGCCCCATTCCTTGGTCAGCAATGTCCAGGCATGGGTAATCGCCTGTTCTTTGAAATAATCGCCGAACGAGAAGTTCCCGAGCATTTCAAAGAATGTGTGGTGGCGCGCCGTGTAGCCGACATTGTCCAGATCATTATGCTTGCCGCCCGCCCGCACGCATTTCTGGCTTGAAACTGCACGCGGCGTTTCGCGGCTTTCCAAGCCCGTAAATACGTTTTTGAACGGTACCATGCCGGCATTGACGAACATCAATGTCGGGTCATTGTACGGCACGAGTGGCGCGGACGAGACTATGTCGTGCTGAGCAGCACCAAAATAATCAAGGAACCCGCGGCGAATATCATTGGTCGATGTCATAACGAAAGCGACTTAGGGAACGACTCGCCACCCTGCAAGCCGGATATGCACTTTGCCGCTCCATCAGGCATAAGCATAAGGTCCGCCCTTTTCGAGCGCGCGCTGAAATGCGGGCCGCGCGTGGATTGTTTCGACAAATTTGGTGAGGTTCGGGCGGTTGGCGGCACGGCCCATTTTAACGGCGGCCTCCGCTGGAAAGCTCAACATGATATCGGCGCCGCTCATCGTATCGCCCACAAACCACCCGCTGGCGTTCAAGCCATCCTCCATGAACTGGAAATGGCTTTCCAATTGCTCGTTAATGCGCGGGTGCAGCGGCGCGGCGGCTTCGCCCAGACGGCCCGTATACAGGTTGAGCAAAATTGGTGTCATCACCGAACCCTCGGCAAAATGCAGCCACTCAAGGTAACGGATATGTTGATCTGTCCCGCGTGGAGGCACCAAATGCGCGCCGTTATGACGCTCGCAAAGATATTCGACGATGGCCCCTGATTCAAAAACGACATTGCCGGCGTCTTCTATCAGCGGCGACTTGCCTAAAGGATGTATTTTCAAAAGCGCCTCGGGCGCAAGATTGGTCACGGCATCGCGCTGGTGGTGCTGAATTTCGTAAGGCACGTTCAATTCTTCAAGGAGCCACAAAATCCGTTGCGACCGCGAATTGTTCAAATGGTGCACTGTGATGGCCATGGTTATTCTCCTGAATGATTTTGATAGATACGCGCGGCGATTTCCCGAACCAGCTTGGCCCCGACGATTGCCGTAACATCGTTCACGTCGCGCTGGGGATTAAGTTCCACAACATCCGCGCCGACAATTGCCGCATTTTGTCTGGCAAATATCGAAAGCACTTCGCGCACCGTTAGGCCACCCGGCTCCGGATGTGCCACACCCGGCGCCTCCGACGGATCAAGGCCATCGAGATCAAAACTGATGTAGAGCGGCCCTTCAAGAACGGGAACATGCTCCGGCGAGAAGTTCAGCATCGGGAGTATTTCAACGCCATAACGCTCCGCCTGTTCGCGGCAATGCCGGTTCAGCGTCCGGATACCGACTTGAACAATGCGCTTGGCATGGCCGGCTTCCAATATGCGGGCAAATGGCGATGCATGGCTGCGCGGATTGCCTTCAAAATCGGCATAAATGTCGGGGTGCGCATCGAAATGCAGAATATTCAGCGGACCATGACGCGCGGCCAGAGTCGCCACCACCGGATATGTTACCGAATGATCGCCGCCCAGCAGCAGAGGGACAGCGCCTGCATCCATCGCGTCAGCCACCGCCTTTATGATGAGCGCGTCATCAGCCGCGGTATCCACGTCCGAAAGCGGGACATCGCCGCGATCGATCAGCGCGATGTCGGTTCCTATTTCAAGGCCGCACTCGGTCGATAGGTTACCGCGATCGCTAAATATCGCATGGCGAATTGCGGCCGGTGCCGCCGCTGCGCCACGTTCGAAAGAACTGTTTTGATCTGTGGGCAAGCCAATCAGGTGAATCTGCAATGTCATGGATGCAGTTGTGCCGTAGTCACCCTGCCTGTCAAGAAGTCAGCGGCTAAAGCGCTCACGACCCCTCATATGTGGGTGGCAAAACAAAGTGACCCGCCCCGGGGTGGACCAGGGCGGGTCGAAAGCAGCGGCCTCAGGCAAGGCCGCGCTTGTTCCTATATTTTTTAAACGTCGTCTTCCGCGTCAGGCCCTGTCATCAGGACTTCAGCGACTTCTTCGGTCTTGCCGCGAATGGCCGCTTCCAACCGTGCCGCGACTTCAGGATTTTCCGTGAGATAGGTTTTTGAATTCTCACGCCCCTGCCCAATACGGATCGAGTCATAGCTGAACCAACTGCCGGACTTTTCGACAATTCCCGCCTTCACGCCCAGATCCAACAGTTCACCGGTCTTGGAAATACCTTCGCCGTACATGATGTCGAATTCGACCTGCTTGAAAGGTGGAGCTACCTTGTTTTTCACAACCTTCACGCGGGTTGTGTTGCCTACAATATCTTCACCAGACTTAATCTGACCCGTGCGGCGAATATCCAAACGGACCGACGCATAAAATTTCAACGCATTACCGCCCGTGGTCGTTTCGGGCGAACCATACATCACCCCGATTTTCATGCGGATCTGGTTGATGAAAATCACCATGCAGTTCGACCGGCTGATCGAACCTGTAATCTTGCGAAGCGCCTGGCTCATCAAACGGGCTTGCAAGCCGACATGGCTGTCGCCCATTTCACCTTCGATTTCGGCGCGCGGGACGAGTGCAGCAACCGAATCGATAACCAAAATGTCGACTGCGTTAGAACGCACCAACGTATCTGCAATTTCGAGTGCTTGCTCACCCGTGTCGGGCTGCGACACGATGAGGTTATCAATATCGACACCCAATTTCTTCGCGTAGCCCGGATCCAGCGCATGCTCTGCATCGATAAATGCCGCCGTGCCGCCTGCCTTCTGCGCCTCTGCAATTGCATGCAGGGTCAGCGTGGTCTTACCCGAGCTTTCTGGACCGTAAATTTCGATCACGCGCCCCTTGGGCAGACCGCCAATGCCGAGCGCAATATCCAGACCAAGCGAGCCTGTAGACACTGCATCAATAGCAATAGCCTCACGACTACCCAGCTTCATCGCCGAGCCTTTACCGAAGGCGCGATCAATCTGCGCAAGCGCCGCTTCTAACGCCTTTTCACGTTCCGAACTTTTCATACCGTTTGCCTGATTCCCATCGACCATTTTAAGACTTGCTGCCATTTTTCCACTCCTTTAGCGTCATGCCTGTTCCGAACTATCATCCGGAATAACCATTATGTACACCTTCTGTTCCAAAAGAACAAGAGCGGAACAAAATTATTTATACGTTTATTTTCAATACCTAAACTAATTAGCCTTCACGAGAGCGTCGTGGACCGCTTCCGCAATTTGCTGAACTGAAAATGGCTTAGCAAGGAACGACACATTGTCGAGGCTGATCGTCTCGCGCAACTGCTCCTCTGCGTAACCTGACATGAACAACAGCCGGATGTCGCCATATGTCTCACGCAAATTGCGTGCCATTGTCGGGCCATCCATATTGGGCATGACGACGTCCGAGACGATGAGGTCATATCGCTTGCCTTCTGCAAAAAGTTCAAGCGCTTGCTCGCCATCGCTTGCAGTTTCTACGACATAACCCTGCCGAACCAAAGCGCGCTCTGCGACTGCGCGCACCATGTCTTCGTCTTCAACAATCAAGACCCGCCCGTTGCCCCACAAATCCTTGGGCTTATAAAATTCCTTTTTACCCATCCCGACAAAAGGCGCTTCACCTTGATGAACAGGCAAGAAGATGTCGAAGCGCGTGCCTTGGCCGACGGTTGAATCGGCAAAGATGAACCCGCCCGATTGTTTAACAATGCCATAGACTGTGGAGAGACCAAGTCCGGTACCCTTCCCTAGTTCCTTCGTCGTGAAAAACGGTTCGAATATCTTGGATAGATTTTCTTTCGAAATGCCGACACCGCTGTCCTCGACGGATAATTTGACATAGTCGCCAATGGGCAAAAACTCGCTACCCATCGCAGCGACCTCCTGCTGCCCTACCGCCAATGTGCTGATGTGCACCACGCCGCCCTTGGGCATCGCGTCGCGCGCATTCACGCCTAAGTTGATGATCACCTGCTCAAGTTGTCCTGGGTCGGCACGAACAGCGCCCACACCGCGCCCGTGATGCACCTCAAGCCGGACAGTCTCGCCAAGCAATCGCTTCAGCAAGCTGGATACGTCGGCAACAACATTCGCCAGTTGTAATATCTGCGGACGCAATGTCTGCTGACGCGAGAAGGCAAGCAACTGGCGTGTCAGGCTGGCCGCGCGATTTGAATTATTCTTGATCTGCTGAATATCATCATAATCGCCATCGCCGGGCTGATGCCGCAGCAGCATGAGGTCGCAATATCCGATAATCGCGGTCAGGATGTTGTTGAAATCATGCGCAACACCGCCCGCCAGCTGCCCGATCGATTCCATCTTCGTTTGTTGGGCGAGCTGCCGCTTCAGCGTTATCTCTTCGCTATTATCCTTAAGTCCAAGCAGAACCGCAGCGCCACCAAGCCCACGCACGCCAGCGATGGAGAGCGCAATGACTTCATCGGGTCGCTCTTTCAAGCGAATGGCGATGTCGCCTGACGTCTTGGGCCCGCTGCCATAACGGCGAATGCTATCCAAGACCACGCCCTTGTCTTCAGAAATGACCAGATCGCCCGGATAGGGGGGCAATTTGGTCGGTTCGACATCCAGCACGCGTGCAAATGCGTCATTGGCAAACAGGAACCGGCCATCGCGATCAACAAGCGCCAGCCCCAAAGGCAGTGTGGAGAGCAATTGCTCAACATGTGCCAGCGCGAGGCCGCGGTCGACCTTTGCACC
>JBILOZ010000113.1:0-6649 GCA_044374245.1 Sphingorhabdus sp.
AGCAGTCCAAGGGTTGCGAGCGGCTGTGCCAGCCACTTGCCGCCCGGGAACCGGCTGTGCGGCAGGCTGGCAAAAACATCGAACTGCGACATGGTGCCAAGCACAGCCTCAGCCATCACCTCGCCCGCGACCGTCGTAACCAACGCGCCATGACCGGAGAAGCCGTGCGCGTAGAAGACATTTCCCTTACGTCCCATATGCGGCAGCCGGTTCATCGTTACGCCCACGGCACCTCCCCATGCATAGTCGATCCTTGTCTGGGCAAGCGAGGGAAACACCTCCACCATATGCTTTCGAACAAATCCTGCAATGTCCGCTGGCGGGCGTCGGACATATTTTTCACCACCACCGAAAATCAGGCGCTTATCCGCGCTCAAACGGAAATAGTTCAAAACAAACCGGCTGTCCGCAACCGCCGCGTCACTGGGGAAAAGCTGGTCAGCATTGGGCAACGGTGCTGTCGCGATGTTATAGTTCATGATGGGGACAGTGTAGCGGCCCAGTTCCGGCGCAATATCCCCGGTCCAATTGTCGGTGGCGATGATCACGTGACGGGCGTTGAGCGATCCTGCCCCGGCCGCGATCTCGACATAACTGCCCCTGTCCAAAGGTGTTTGCGCAGCGGTATTTTCAAATATCAAAACACCTGCCGCCTTCGCGGCTTTCGCTAATCCAAGCGCATAGTTCAACGGATGGAAATGTCCGCCTTTGCTGTCATAAAGGCCGCCGTGATAATCACCGCCATTGATATGCTTGCTGATATCGGCAGGTCCGACAACATCGACTGAATCCCAGCCAAATTCGCGTGACAAGAATTCCGCCTCGCGCCGCATATCCTCGAAATGCCCGGGCTTATAGGCGGCTTCGAGATGACCCGATTTCAGATCGCATGGGATATCATGCTTGACGATGCGGTCATGCACGCGGGCACCAGCGCCCCATGCCAAATCGAATATCGCTTTCGCCCGCTCTCGCCCAAACGCCGCGTCGATTTCACGCATCGACCAACGCAGGCCGGGAATGAGCTGCCCGCCATTGCGGCCTGATGCACCAAAGCCGATGCTCTGCGCCTCAAGTAACGCGACTTTCAACCCTTTTTCAGCGCAGGCTAATGCAGCAGATAGGCCCGTAAAGCCGGCGCCAATGACCGCGACGTCGCAATCCAAAGCACATTCTAGCGGGCGCTGCGTTTCCCAGCCATGCGCGGTCGCGCGGTAATAGCTGTCATTCAACCGATCAGGCATTACACCCTCAACAACAAATGCTCGCGTTCCCAGCTTGATACGACCGATTGGTAATTGAACAATTCATAGTCTTTGATGGCATAAAAGATGTCGAAAAACTCTTCGCCAATCAGGTTGCGGACGGGCTTACAGGCGCTGAAACGGTCCAGCGCTGCTTCCAAAGTCCGGGGTAATGTCCGCGCACGATTATAGGCGCTGCCAGTGATCGCCTTTGCCGGGATCATGCGTTCCACCATGCCGATATAACCACAGACCAACGATGCGGACATGGCGAGATAGGGATTGGAATCCGCGCCGGGCAAACGATTTTCAACGCGGCGATTGGCCTTGTCGGAAATCGGCACACGGAAACCGCAGCTGCGGTTATCTTCGCCCCATTGGACGTTAATCGGTGCGGCGCTATCGGGGCGCATCCGGCGGAAGCTGTTCACGTTCGGCGCCCAAAGCGGCGATACTTGCGGCATGAACTTCACGAGGCCCGCGATGTAGCTTCGGAACAGCGCGCTGTCGCGGCCATTGGCGTTGGAAAACAGATTGCGTCCGGTTTCAGCATCCACCACCGATTGGTGCAGATGCATCGCGCTACCCGGTTGGCCAGCCATCGGGTTGGCCATGAATGTGGCATAGACGCCATGTTGCTTGGCCACGGCGCGCACAACGCGTTTGAACAGAAATACCTGATCCGCAAGCTTCAGCGGGTCGCCATGCAGAAAGTTCACTTCAAGCTGGGCCGCGCCCATTTCGTGGATCATGGTGTCGATGTCGAGCCCCATCAATTCACAGTCATCATAGATGTGATCGATGATGTCTTCATATTCGTTCATCGCCTCAAGCCCATAAGGCTGGCTCGCCGTTTCCGCGCGTCCGCTCGACCCTGTTGGCGGCACAAGCGGAAAGTCGGGATCGACATTTTGGCTGACGAGATAAAATTCAACCTCGGGCGCGATAATGGGTTTCCAACCGCGGCTGGCGTAAAGCGCCAGTATCTTTTTCAAAATCGTCCGCGGCGCGATTTCCACTTCAGTGCCATCGCCATGGAGGACGTCAGCAATCACAAATGCGGTGGGCGATTTGAAACCGGGTGCAACGCAAATCGTGTCGGGATCAGCGATCAGGATTTTGTCGGGATCCTTGTCCCAAATATCTTCGATATCTTCGGGATAATGGCCGTCGATTGTGCAGATAAAGACGCTTCCGGGAATGCGGAGCGATTTATCGCGAACAGACGACAGGAATTTCTTGGCCGGCAATACCTTGCCGCGCTGCACGCCGTTAATGTCAGGAACGATGCATTCGACCTCGTCGATCTTATGCTCGGCTATCCAATTGGCGAGATTTACAGTCATAAAACAATATGTGCGCAGACCGACTTGAAAAGGTCAAGCCAGCCCGCGCACATCATGGGATTCAATTTACAGGTTTAGAAACCGTAGCTGAGCGAAAATACGACGCCAGCCGCGCTGTCTTTGAATGCAAACACCGAACGGCGGTTGGTGTCGACATAAGATGCGCCAAGTGTAAAGCCTGCAAAATTAGTCGTCAAACCAAGCGTCCAATCCAGCTTTTCGCTGCCCGCGGTAAATGCGCCATCTTCAATGCCCACTGATGCAACGATCGAAATTGGGGTGTTCGGCAAAGCAACCGACGCATTGGTAGCGACATAGACGTTATCGGTGTTACCGGTGTTGTCCTGGCTTGGAACGTAGCTCAATTGCAAGCCAACGGTTGCTGGTCCGACTGTCGAGCCAAGCTTACCGGTCAGTTCAAGATAGTTGAAACTGGAGACGCCTGGATAGACATAATAAGTCGCACCAATGTCGTAAGTCAGTTCTTCACCGCCCGAAAAACCGGCATAGAGATCAACTTCAAGATCATCGCCCGCATTTTCGGCGAGATTTGAACCCCACGCGCCAACATAAAAGCCGGACTCATGCTTGACGGTCAAATATGGCTGAAGTGCAACGCCCTTGTCAGACAGCGATACGCCGCGGAAACGATAGTCGGATACCAAAGCGGCACCGCCCGAAACAGTGATAGGGCCGGAGGCTTCTTCTGCCGCCGCGTCTTGGGCGAAAGCAGGAACGGAAATGGCCATCGCGCTCATCGCGACGCTCATTGTTGCCAGCTTCAAAATGGATTTACGCATAAAATTACCCCTTCTTAGGTACACAAAAAACTGCGCCGAAAGCGACCGCATAGCGCTACATCCGGCAGATACCGTTCGATCCCGCTAAATCTAAATGCCTGCGCAATACCGATATATGTCGGCCTGCGCTTTATTGTGCAGGTGCACACAAACATCAAAACCTGCGGCAGGCAAGTTATTTTGTGTCAACGTCATTGTCCTTTTTACGCAATGTGACAAAACCGTCACAGTCTGACGCAGGATTGCGGTATCGGCGAGCGCAGCACAGAGTAACGTCCAGTTCGATTTTAAGCGATCAGTCAAACAGCCGCGGCGGGACGGTGCGGTTGACGACTTCGCGCAGTGCAAATGCGGTTTCGATCCGCGCGACCCTTGGCAATCGGGCAATTTCCTGCCGGTGAATCAGCTCATAATCCTCAATCGATGCGGCACGCACGACGAGCAGATAATCATTCCTGCCGCTCATAAGGTGGCATCGGATCGTCGACGGGCTTCCTACCACGGCGGCTTCAAATGCCGCCATGGCCTCTTCGCTCTGGCTATCAAGCGTGATGGTCACCATCACCGTCGCGGCAAGCCCAAGTTTACGCAGGTTCACATCCGCGCGATAGCCACGCAGGATCCCTTCATCTTCCAATGATTTTTGCCGACGCGCAGCCGCGCTTGGCGACAGGCCGGCAGCTTCGCCCAATTCCGCCTGCGTTGCCCGTCCATTCTGCACGAGTGCGCCCAATAATTTACGGTCCGTTCGATCAAGCTGCATAAATTTTCCATTTATATATTTAATATCGCTGATTTTATGCGCTCATTCACCAAAATAGGCGAATCTTTGCACAGTATCGTCATATCGAAGATGCTATTTCCGCGACAGATAATTTTTGAGGAGTGAGATTATGCGTGTCGGCGTCCCCAGCGAAATCAAAGTGCATGAATATCGTGTCGGCTTAACCCCCGGAGCGGTTCGTGAATATGTCGCACATGGTCATCAGGTTGTGGTGCAATCGGGTGCGGGTGCGGGGATCATGGCAAGCGACGATGCCTATCGCGCAGCGGGAGCCGAAATCGCCGCGACAGCCGCAGAAATCTTTGCTGGCTGCGACATGATCGTAAAGGTCAAGGAACCCCAGCCGACCGAATGGATCTTGCTGCGCCCCGGCCAGTTGCTATTCACCTATCTCCACCTCGCCCCAGATCCTGAACAGGCCAAAGGCTTAATCGCCAGTGGCTGCACCGCTATCGCCTATGAAACCGTCACCGATGACAAGGGCACCCTGCCCCTGCTGGCACCCATGAGCGAAGTCGCTGGCCGCTTGGCCATTGAGGCAGCGGGCGAAGCGATGCGTCGCAGCAAAGGCGGCGCAGGCATATTGCTTGGCGGCGTTCCCGGCGTGCCTGCCGGCCGAGTCACTGTTCTCGGCGGCGGCGTTGTTGGCACCCATGCCGCGCGTATGGCCGTTGGCCTTGGCGCAGAAGTCACCATCGTTGACCGCTCCATCCAGCGCCTGCGCCAGTTGGATGAACTGTTCAACGGACGGGTGCGTACCCGCTATTCAACGCTGGAAACCATTGACCATGAAATCAGCATCGCAGACGCCGTGATCGGCGCCGTCCTTATCCCCGGCGCAAGTGCACCCAAGCTGGTCACCCGCGACATGTTGAAGCGGATGAAGCCGGGGTCGGTTCTGGTTGATGTCGCGATTGACCAAGGCGGCTGCTTTGAAACCAGCCATGCCACCACCCATGCCGATCCAACCTATGTCGTTGATGGCATCATCCATTATTGCGTCGCCAATATGCCGGGCGCCGTTCCGCAAACCAGCGCAGCTGCGCTCAACAACGCGACATTGCCTTATGGCCTCGCGCTGGCAAGCAAGGGTACCGCCGCGCTTGATGGCAGCACCGAAACGGGTCGCGGTTTGCTCGCCGGTTTGAACGTGCATCGCGGCAAGGTGACAAGCCAAGCAGTTGCCGAAAGCCTTGGCCTTGATTTTGTTACACCGGTGTCCGCGCTCGCCGCGTGACTTGCGCATGCTCAAGTGCTAACAGCACTGCATGGGCAAAGAGGGGCGAATAACGGCGCATCAAATCGCCGCAATGCTGGGGGTGTCACAACCAACAGTGTCGCGGGCGTTGCGCGGTGACAAAAAGGTAAATGAAGTCACGCGGGCCCGCATTGTCGCGCTCGCCAACGAACTTAATTACTCGGTCGATCACAACGCCCTTCGCCTGCGCACGCAGCAGACCTATTCCATTGCGCTGGTTGTTCTGTGTCGGCGCGGTGAGAATAAAGCGAACATCAATCCATTTTATTTGTCGCTGTTGGGCTGTATCGCTGCGTCCGCTTCCGACCGCGGGTACAATCTCATCGTTTCGTTTCAGGATTCCCCGGCAAACTTCTTCGCCAATTACACCGGCAGCAGACAGGCAGACGGCTTGATTGTCATCGGCAGCGGCCAGAACATCGAAGGCTGGCAGTTTTTTGGCGAATATGCGCGGCACAAAACGCCGATGATCTGTTGGGGCGCCAGCAAAGAAGACCTCATTTCGATCAAGAGCGACAATGTGCAGGGTGCACGACTTGCCATTGAACATTTGCTGTCGAGCGGATGCCAGAAAATCGCCTATATTGGTCCGACGAACAGCGAACAGCCGCCATTTCAGGATCGGCTGACAACCTATATGGCGGTGATGGTGCAAAAGGGCATGCCGCCGATCTGCCCGCCGCTCCCCGAAAACGCGGTCCGTGAGGACCAAGGCTATGCAGCTGTAAACGGACTTATCCGCGACAAGGTCGATTTTGACGGCCTGTTCTGCGCCAATGACTTCATTGCGCTGGGCGCAATGCGCGCGCTCGATGAACAGCATATCGCGGTCGGCACCGACGTGCGCGTTATCGGCTTTGATGGCATCGCCACCGGTGCCTATGCGCAACCGCCGCTCACCACGATTGAACAGGACTATGTTCAGGCCGGCGAAATGCTGGTGGAGGCTTTGATTGCCGTGTTGAAGGGCGATGCGCCCAACATCGCTCCTGTGCCGGTTAAGCTGCTGAAGCGCGGAACCGCTTAAGCGCGGGCGAGCACCAAGATGATGGACGCAAATGATGCGCAGCGATAAAATCGCTGTATAACAATCACTTATTCGGAAAAATGGTGGACAGGGCTGGATTCGAACCAGCGTACGGAAAACCGGGCAGATTTACAGTCTGCTGCCTTTAACCACTCGGCCACCTGTCCACTTCTTTGACGGGGCATTATGC
>JBILOZ010000076.1:0-9961 GCA_044374245.1 Sphingorhabdus sp.
CAAAATCAACGCCGCGGCTGTTTGTCGAACAGCCGTTGGCCGAAGGCGCGACTTTAAACATCAGCGGCAACAGCGCCCATTATCTGATCGGCGTGATGCGTTTGAAAGAGGGCGCGCCCGTCAAATTGTTCGATGATGTTTCGGGCGAATATCTGGCGACCGTCACTGAAACGCACAAACGCGACCTTGTCCTGACCGTGGACGCCAAATTGCGCGACCGCGAATTCACCCCTGACCTTTGGATTTGTCAGGCGCTCATCAAAAAAGACCGGTTTGACTGGATCGCTGAAAAAGCCTGCGAGCTTGGCGTTGCGCGATTTGTGCCCGTGCTGACGGCGCGTTGTGTTGTCGACAAGCTGAAAGAAGACCGCCTGCGCGCGCATATGATTGAGGCCGCAGAACAATGCGAGCGGACCGCTTTACCCATGATTGACCCGCTTGCGCGCATCGACGCGCTGCTGGGCAAATGGCCGGCAGACCGAACGCTATATTTCTGCGATGAACGTGGTGGTGAGCCTTTTTCGGACGCGATCCGTCCCGGCCCCGGCGCTGTCCTGATTGGACCCGAAGGCGGATTTACCGATAGTGAAAATGCTGCAATTCGCGCGCATCCCTGTGCGCGTCCAGTGTCATTGGGCCCGCGCATCTTGCGCGCCGATACCGCCGCTGTTGCAGCGATTTCTGTGTGGATGTCCAAAAATGGCGATTGGACGGCTTAGTCCCCTGTGATGCTGCATGCGCACGGCTTTGCGCCTGTGCCGCATCCGCTTTTGCTATCATATACAATGTGACGCAGAACTAACCAACGGAATTTTCTGGCAATATAGACGCTACATTTCTAAACCGCGCGCATGAGCACAAAAACTGTTTCGGACCGCGAAGATCCCGTCATTGAAACGCGCGATCAACTCATCGCCGCGATTGCCAAGGGCGAAAAGCCTAAGGACCGCTGGCGCATTGGCACCGAGCATGAAAAATTCGTCTATAACCGCACGGACCATCATGCGCCGTCCTATGACGAACCAGGCGGCATCCGCGATCTGTTGATGGCCATGACCGAATTTGGCTGGGAACCCGTGTACGAAAACGGCAAGGTCATCGCCATGACCGGCACCGATGGCGCCGTCAGCCTTGAACCCGCAGGGCAGTTGGAACTGTCGGGCGCCCCGCTTGAAAACCTGCATCAAACATGCGCCGAAACCGGGCGCCATTTGAAGCAAGTGAAAGCCATTGGTGACAAGACCAACACCAGCTTTTTGGGCCTTGGGCTGTGGCCCGACAAGACGCGTGCTGAATTGCCGATCATGCCCAAGGGCCGCTACGACATCATGCTGCGCCATATGCCGCGCGTGGGTAGCATGGGCCTCGACATGATGCTGCGTACCTGCACGATTCAGGTCAATCTTGATTATTCAAGCGAAGCCGACATGGCCCACAAGTTCCGCACCTCACTCGCGCTGCAACCGTTGGCGACCGCGTTGTTCGCAAACTCGCCCTTCTTGGAAGGCAAGCCAAATGGCTTTCTTTCTTACCGCAGCCACATCTGGTCCGACACCGATCCGCAGCGCACGGGCATGCTGCCGTTCGTATTCGATGAGAATTTCGGATATGAACAATATGTCGATTATATGCTGAAGGTGCCGATGTATTTCGTCTACCGTGACGGCAAATATATCGACGCATCGGGGCTCGATTTCCGCGACTTTTTGAAGGGCGAACTTTCGGTGCTGCCGGGCGAAAAACCGACGGTTTCCGATTGGGAAGACCATATGTCGACCGCCTTTCCCGAAGTGCGATTGAAAAGCTTCTTGGAAATGCGCGGCGCGGATGGTGGGCCATGGAACCGCATCTGTGCCCTACCCGCCTTCTGGGTAGGCTTGCTGTACGACCAAGGTGCGCTTGATGCTGCATGGGACGAGGTAAAGCATTGGACGATGGAAGAACGCGAAACGCTACGCAGTGCAGTGCCAGCACAGGGCCTGAATGCTGCGATACCCTGTGGCGGCAAGTTGCTGGATCTTGCGGGCCGCATTCTTGATATCTCATCATCCGGGCTTGCCGCGCGCAACCGCCTGAATGCCAGTGGTGACAATGAAACCGGCTATCTGGACCCACTGCGTGAAATCGTTGCCAGCGGCAAAACCGTGGCCGAACAATTGCTCGACAAATATCACGGCGAATGGGCAGGTGACATCTCACGCGTTTATGACGAAATGAGCTTCTAAATTTCCGACAATATCATGCCAGAACAAGGCGGGTGTGCGAAAGCAGGCTTGCCCCGTTCGCATATCGGCGTTAAGGGCCCAATTCTTCGCTGAAAAGCGGAGTGCAGGAGTTTAGCTCAGTTGGTAGAGCATCGGTCTCCAAAACCGAGGGTCGTGGGTTCGAGTCCCCCAACTCCTGCCATTTTATTGGCTCTGGCTATAATTTGGCCTCTTCGCGGATCTTCATCCGCCAGCCCCATATACTCAACATAAACATCGCAGCATTCGATCCGAAATCTAATGCCATCCAGCGGTTTAAAATCGGCAATTCATATACAAAATAATAGTTGAAGCCAAAAAAGGGCAACAGCGCGACGGCATAAGTCAGAAACGATGCGCGCGTAAATCGGCTAAACCAAATGAACACACCGCCCAAAATCGCTTGTGCGCCAAAACATCCAATGAACAGCGCACTGGTCGCGCTCAAATGTTGGTACTCCGGATTGATTGTCATCCGTTCGACCATATTGGGTGCAAACAAGCACCAGCCGCCCAAACCAAAATAGGGCAAAGCGATAAGGCGTTGAATGTGGATAGACTGCATACAATTCATCCGTGTCATCAACCGTAGAGCAACTGGTTACCGCCAAGGCGTGATGGGCTGCCTTCAATGCGCCTTGCGCTTGGGGATCATGTGATGGGCCAAGACAATCACGGCACCAATGGCGAGCCCGACGACACCGCATAATGCGGCATCCGCAATCCACGCCAACGCGCCTTCATGGAGGCTGAAAAACTCCGCAGGGTGCACGCCAAAGCCGTGGACGATGATTTGTCCGCCGACCCAAAGCATGGCGGCAGTGCCAATGGTCGACAGTGCTGCCAGCAACTTTGGCATCGCCTTCACCAGACCGCGGCCAATGGCCTGCGATCCGCCATTTTCACGCTGCGCCATGTGCAGGCCGATGTCGTCCATTTTAACAATCACGCCGACGACGCCGTACACCGCAATCGTGATGGCAATCGCGACAAAGGCCAGAACGCCAGCCTCAAGCCAGATTGACGTTTCGGCAAGGCTTTTCACTTCGTTCAACGCAATCGCCATGATTTCTGCTGACAAAATGAAGTCGGTCCGCACCGCGCCCTTCACCATATTTTGTTCATGCTCGGCGCTGGTTAATTCAGCGAGTTCTTCGACCAAATTCTCTTCTTCATGCGGAACCAGTTTTTCCCAGACCTTTTCGGCGCCTTCGAAACACAGATACGCGCCACCTAACATGAGGATCGGCGTAATGGCCCATGGCAAGAACAGGCTCAGCAACAACGCAACCGGCATAATGATGACCAGCTTGTTGAAAAACGAACCTTTCGCAATACGCCAGATTATCGGCAATTCGCGGTCCGGCGTAAACCCAGTGACATATTGCGGGGTAACCGCCGTATCGTCGATGACGACACCTGCGGCCTTGCTGCCTGCCTTGCCAGCGGCAGCGGCGACATCGTCTACAGATGCAGCCGCAACTTTGGCGATTGTCGCAATGTCGTCGAGTAAGGCGGCAAGACCGGATGGCATGTGGACAAATTCCTTGATGTGATGAAGCGTTGAGGGATAGCCAAAAACTGCAGCAGTTCAAGGCCGTTCAGAACGGGTGCGGGCAATGGCTGCATTCCCAAAGCCACTTGCCTCGCGCCGAATCCATCGTTAAAGGCCTAGTCTTTCCGAAATCGGAACCTATATCGCTCTCGACCCGCCGGTCGGAGCGCTGGCGGCTATCCTCGGGATCGAACAGGAAGAAACGATATGGCAAAGACAAGCCCCGGTGAATTCATCCGTCAGGTACGGACCGAAATCGGCAAGGTAGTATGGCCGTCAAGGCAGGAAACCGTGCAGACCGCGATCATGGTATTGATCATGACGATCATCTTGGCTGTCTTCTTTTTGGGCGTCGACGCGGTATTCGCCGCAATCGTAAAGGGATTACTCGCGCTAGCCGAAGGCTAAGCTGCGGTCACTCGAAAGAGTTTTGAGGAAAAGAAGAGATATTATGGCACGCTGGTACATCATTCACGCTTACTCCGGTTTTGAAAACAAGGTCCGCGACCAGATCCTTGCTGAAGCCGAGCGTATTGGCCTCTCGCAGCTCGTAGAAGCTGTCGAGGTTCCGACCGAGCAAGTCACTGAAGTGCGCCGTGGCAAGAAGATCAAGGCGGAACGTAAGTTCTTCCCGGGTTATGTCCTTGCCAAGCTGAACATGAACGACGACGTTTATCACTTGGTCAAGAACACAGCCAAGGTAACGGGCTTTCTGGGCGCGGGCAACAAGCCGCAGCCAATCAGCGAAGCCGAAGCAGCGCGCATTTTGAACACAAAGCAGGAAATGGAAGCTGCGCCGAAGAAGCGCGTTTCGGTCGACTACGAAATCGGCGATCAGGTCAAGGTACTTGGCGGTCCATTCGCAAGCTTCAACGGTGCGGTCGAAGAACTCGATTTCGACAAGAACCGCGTGAAGGTATCGGTCAGCATCTTTGGCCGCGCGACACCGGTCGAACTGGATTTCGAAGAAGTCGAATTGATGAAGTGATGGCCTTCACTGGCCATCTTTCTTCCCTATGACCTCCACACTCTCGCCTGAACAGATACAGGCGCGCATTGAAAAGGCGAACGCGGCGCACAGCGCGATACCTGCTGAAAAGCTGGTTCGTGGCCTTGTCCGCCTGTTCGATTTTGAGGCTGCAGACGAACCCGACGAATTCACCTTTCCGGCATTCTCTCGTGCATCGCGCGATCGCATTTTCGGCGGTCAGATTATCGCGCAAGCCATGATGGCAGCAGCGCGCACCGTGGAGCCCGACAAACAAGTCCATTCACTGCATGCCTATTTCTTGCGCGGGGGCAGCGAAGCCCTGCCACTGCACTTTCGCGTCCACCGTGATTTTGATGGCCGCGCGTTTTCCAACCGGCGCGTTGTCGTCCGTCAGGAAGGCAAGGTTATTTTCAACCTGACCGCGTCTTTCCAAAAGCCAGAGGCAGGCTTTTCGCATCAAGTACCGATGCCTGACATACTGCCACCCGAAAAATGCTGGGATTATTCGGAGGCCATGGCGCGCAACCCCGATATACCGGACAATATGCTTGAGCGCATGGCACATCCGCGGCCATTTGAGCTCCGCAGCTTTCGCCCTGCCGCAGATGCCAAGGCGACCAGCCATTATCAATGGTTCCGCTTGCGTGCGCCGATTGAGGGCGACCAGTTGCTGCACCGCGCGCTGCTATCTTTTGCGTCCGATATGGGGCTGCTGTCATCCGCGATGCTCCCGCACGGACTGCATTGGGTGACGCCCGGCCTGTTTTCAACCAGCCTCGATCATGCCATGTGGTTCCATAACGATGTTCAGGTCGACCAGTGGTTCGTGTATGTCATGGACAGCGACTGGACTGGGGGCAGCCGCGGCATCAATCATGGCTGGATTTATAGCCAAGATGGCACGTTGGTCGCATCCGTCGTTCAGGAAGGTCTGCTGCGGCTCACACCGCCGGCATAACCGCGCAAAGGCTTGCATTATCCCTGCATTGCGGATAGTGGCACCGCTTCCCGGCGCAATAGCGACGTGATTCCGTGTGGGAGGACATCTTCTGATGTCTGTTGGACCACTTAATTTGACCCGTTTTCGCTCTTTTAGGGCAGTGCGGCGATAGAATGAAAGGACGCCATTCATGGCAAAGAAAATTGACGGCTATATCGGCCTGCAGGTTCCTGCAGGTTCAGCCACCCCATCCCCGCCAATCGGCCCAGCATTGGGTCAGCGCGGCGTAAACATCATGGAATTCTGCAAGCAGTTCAACGCTGCGACCGCTGACGTGGAAAAGGGTACCCCGATTCCAACGAAGATCACCGTGTTCGCAGACAAGAGCTTCACCTTTGCGATGAAGTCGCCACCAGCGACTTACCTCATCAAGAAGGTTCTTGGTCTCAAGTCGGGTTCGAAAGAACCAGGCAAGATCACTGCTGGTACAATCACACGTGCGCAGTTGGAAGAAGTCGCAACCATCAAGATGGCCGACCTCAATGCGAACGACATGGACGCAGCAGTAAAAATCATCGCAGGCTCGGCTACCGCCATGGGCCTCGAAGTAGTGGAGGGCTGATCCGATGGCCAAGCTGACCAAAAAAGCAAAATCGCTCGCGCACTTGGATGCCGACAAGCTCTACGGCGTTGATGAAGCGCTGAAGCTGATCAAGGAATTGGCAACTGCCAAGTTTGACGAAACCATCGAAGTTGCCATGAACCTGGGCGTTGACCCACGTCATGCTGACCAAATGGTTCGCGGCATGGTTTCGCTTCCAGCCGGTACCGGCAAGGAAATGAAGGTCGCCGTCTTCGCTCGTGGCGATAAGGCTACTGCAGCAACCGCTGCTGGTGCAGACAAAGTCGGCGCCGAAGACTTGATGGAAGACATGTTGGCCGGTAACCTTGATTATGACCGCGTTATCGCAACGCCGGACATGATGGGCATCGTTGGCCGCTTGGGTAAGACCTTGGGTCCAAAGGGCCTGATGCCAAACCCGAAGCTGGGCACAGTCACCATGGACGTTGCTGAAGCTGTAAAGGCTGCAAAGGCCGGTCAGGTTGAGTTCCGCGTTGAAAAGCAGGGCATCATCCACAGCGGCATCGGCAAGAAGAGCTTCTCTGACGCTGACCTGCGCAAGAACTTCGACGCGTTGATCGACGCCGTCATCAAGAACAAGCCAAGCGGCTCAAAGGGCAAATATGTCCGCCGCGTTGCGGTCAGCTCGTCGATGGGCCCAGGCCTCAAGATCAATCTGGCGGACGTCGCTGGCGCTTAAGCCACGACATCAAACGAATATCAAAAAGGCTGGAGGGGAACCTCCGGCCCTTTTTCTTTGCGGCGGGTGCCGTTATCCAATAGCCTTTCATGATGCGAATATTTTTGACCTTTGTTATTGCGCTGTTTCCACTGGCTGCCGTTGCGGCTGATCCGATTCAGCCAAAAGCTCCAACCCCCATCAAATCGATCGCCATTCCCATCAGGCATATCACCCCCGGGATCGAAGCCTTGCTTTCCGACCAACTGGCGTTGCTCAAGGGAAAGCGGGTCGCGCTGTTGACCAACCAGACCGGCGTTGATCGCAAGGGCGTCAGCGACGTCGATCTATTGCGCGCGCATCCGGCTATCAATCTTGTCGCGCTGTTTAGCCCGGAACATGGCGTGCGTGGAGAGGCCCAAGCCGGTGAAAAAGTGGCCTCGGGCATCGATCCCAAATCCGGCTTGCCCGTCTACAGCCTCTACGGCGAAACCAAGATGCCGACTGACAAGATGATGCACGGCATTGATATTGTGCTGGTCGATCTGCAGGACGTCGGCACGCGTTTTTATACATATTCCTCAACATTGCTGTTCATGCTGCGCGCCGCAGAGAAATCCGGAGCCGAGGTGATCGTGCTGGATCGTCCCAACCCGCTAGGCGGGGTGATGATAGAGGGGCCAGTCCTCGAACCCGCATTTGCCTCTTTTGTTGGAAGCTTTGCCATGCCAGTACGTCACGGCATGACGTTCGGTGAGCTCGCGCAGATGTTCGTCGGTGAGGAAAAGCTGCGCACGCGCTTGCGCGTTATTCCCATGCGCGGCTGGCGTCGCGACTTGGCGCCCTATGTCGCTTGGGATTTGCCTTGGGTGCCGCCCTCACCCAATATGCGGACAGCCCAAACAGCCGCAGTATATCCCGGCACGGCCTTGTTTGAGGGCACCAACATCTCCGAAGGACGGGGCAGCGAAAAACCCTTCGAATATATCGGCGCGCCGTTCATCGATGGCGCGGCGCTGGCGAAACGATTAAACGCAATGGGATTGCCGGGTGTCACTTTCGCGCCCATTTCCTTTACACCGGATATTTCCAAATATGCTGGGCAGCCGTGTCACGGCGTGTGGGTCATCCCCACCAACAGCGCGACATTCCAGCCATTCCGCACTGGCATCGCTTTGGTGAAGGCGGTCCACGACTTGTACCCCAACAAGTTTGAATTCCGCGCCGGCACTCCAAGCTTTTTCGACCAGCTGGCAGGAACCGACACGGTCCGTAAAGGCATTTTGGACAGAAAAGCCGTCAGCGAGATTGAGGCGCAGTGGCAACCCGGGCTTGACGCCTTTAGGCAGCTACGGGCGCGGTATCTGATTTATCCTTGATATCACGACCGGCGCAGCAAACAGCAAATGCGACTGCCGTTCCGATACATAGCTGCCATGGGAAGGCCAGCGCCTTCCACGCGGTTGGCAGCCCAAGGCTATCCACGACATAATGCTGTTGCAGCAAGATCGTGACAAAACCAGCCAGCAGGGCGGCGATCACCGACCATGTCGCCCCACGCTTCGTAAACACCACGGTACCATAGACGCCCAGCAAGCCCGAATAGGCAAAGACCATGACGCCAAGCACAAATTCAAGCAAAGGCGTGTCGCTGTAATGCTGCCAATAGAAACATAATATCGACATCGCAAACAGCGCACAGGCGAGCAATATCATCGCCACGCGTCCGGCGTTGACATAATGCTGCTCGTTGGATGGTGCGCCACGCCGTTCCAGCCAGGGCCGGTAAAAATCGTTCACGACCACCGCCGACATCGAGATTAATCCGGAATTGATCGCCGCCGCCGCGATTACGCCCACGGTTACCAGCCCGCGCAAGCCGGGCGGGATTTCAGACAGAATGAACGACATGAAGACTGTGATTTTTTCGCCCGCGAACGCATTGGTAGCACCAACGCTCACGCCCATAAGGTCGGGGCGGTTGTAGAAGATATGGAGCAGCGATCCTATCGCCATGAATAAAGCCACCACGGGGATCGCCGCCCACATGCTCGCATACAAAGCGCGCTTGCCCGATTGTGCATTTTCGCATGCCAGAAAGCGCTGCGTCGTGTCCTGATCGAGCCCGACATTGCCGATATTGAGCAGCACCAGCCCGGTCAGGATCGCCCAAACGGTAAACGGCTTGGTAAAGTCGAACGACCAGTCAAACAAACGCAGCTTGTCCATTCCGTCCGGTGCAGATTGAAGCGCGTTCCAGATTTCTGGAGCAGGTGCGGGAATTTTCACCAGCAAAAAGATGAGCACCAGCACCGCGCCACCAAGGTAGAGCACAACCTGCACCAAATCGCTCCAGATAACGGCATTCAGCCCGCCGAACAGTGTGAACACAACACCGAAGGCGACGAGGACCGCCGAGGCGATAACGATATGCTGCGGCTCGACATCAAGGAAGATGATCATCGAAACCGCAATGGCGGCAAGATACAGCCGTGCACCGCTCGCCAAGATCCGGCCGACGAGATACATCCCCGCCGCCGCGCGTCTTGCGGTCGCGTCGAAACGGGCCTCCAGCAATTCATATACCGTGGTCGCACCGATTGCGTAGAAACGCGGGATCAGGAAACGTGCGACGATAAAGGCAGCGATGATCGCGGCAAAGTTGCTTGTGAGATAGCTGTAATCGCCGCGATAGCTGTTATCGGGGGCGCCGAGAAATGTTGCCGCTGACTGCATCGTCGACAGAACGGACACCGCAACCAGCCAGACCGGCGCATGATGCCCGGCGAGAAAATAGTCATCCGCCGTTTTGGTCCGCCGTGTCGCCTGATAGCCCGCAAAAGCGAGCAATGCGACATAGGCAAGCAATATGCCCCAGTCATAAACGGTGAATGCTAATGGCATGAATGCTCCCCCAAGGCTGAGCCATTA
>JBILOZ010000006.1:0-32831 GCA_044374245.1 Sphingorhabdus sp.
TTGAAAAGCTTGGTGCAATCGGTGACGTTGTCACTGTGAAGGACGGCTATGCCCGTAACTTCCTGTTGCCAAACAAAAAAGCGCTCCGTGCGAACGACGCAAACCGCAAGGTTTTCGAAGCCAACCGCGCGAAAATTGAAAGCGACAACGCAACCCGTCGTGACGAAGCGCAAAAGGCTTCTGGCGGCGTCGAAGGCAAGCAGATCGTTCTGATCCGTGCGGCTTCGCAAACTGGCCAGCTTTATGGTTCGGTTTCGGTTAAGGACATCGTTGACGGTCTGGTCGCCCAGGACGCCAAGGTTGCCAAGTCGATGATCGTTCTCGAACGCCCCATCAAAACGCTCGGCGTATTTGACGTTAAGGTTGTTCTGCACCCCGAAGTTTCGGTTACTGTACAGGTCAATGTGGCCCGTTCGGACGACGAAGCCGAGCTGCAGAAGGACGGCGTCAACGTTCTCGACCAGATGTTCGAAGCAGAACAGGCCGAGATCGCTGCTGAAGCCATTGAAGCGCAGGTTGAAGCCGAAGTTGCTGCCGACGCTGCGGATGCAGCTGAAGCCGCTGCAAACGCAAAGCGCCGCGAAGAGCAAGCTGCTGCCAAGGCTGCTGCTGAAGCTGCCGGTGGTTTGTCGGCCGAGGCTGACGAAGCGTAAGCTTTCGCACCTAAAAAAACAAAAAGCCGCCCCGTCGCAAGACCGGGCGGCTTTTTTGTGCCATATTTTGCCCGTGCAACATAGTTCGTCATCCTGAACTTGTTTCAGGATCTTACTTTTTACTGCACCGTCGAATGAATTAAGACCCTGAAACAAGTTCAGGGTGACGAATGTAGCAATCGCAAAGTCCGGGCAGGCCAATTACAAACTGCGTGGTAGCGGTGGAGCGCCCGCGCCGTTAAAGCCGGTCCATGACCGCACCCATCATCATCACCGCCGAAATGGGCAAAGCGGATCAGGCGTGGGCCAATGGCTTGCGGCGCGCGCATTATCCGGCCGACCGCAACATGGTCGATGCGCATATTACGCTGTTCCACCATTTGCCGCCGGGCCATATTGCCGAGGTCAAAGCCCGCTTGGCGGCTCTTGTGGCTGAATGTCCTGCTCCGAAGGCCCGTTTAAGCGACCTTATGCAGATGGGCGGCGGCGTTGCTTATCGCGTTGAAAGCCCCGAACTTCTCTCGATTCGCGATGCATTGGCCGAAGCGTTTCGCGGCTTGCTCATGCCGCAGGACCAAGCGCGTCCACGGCTGCACATCACCGTTCAGAACAAGGTCGAACCCGCCATTGCAAAAGCGCTGTATGAAACGCTTTCCAGAAATTTTCAGCCTCGATCCTTGTCGATTTATGGCCTTGCTGCTTATTATTATCGCGGCGGCCCGTGGGAACAGATTGGCAGATGGGCATTTCGCGGCTGAATAACGTTTCGCAGCCCTTGACCCATGCAACCCCCACGCTTATAGCGCCGCGTGCTTCCCCGCAAACGCCGGGATTCACGCTTGGATGGCGAAGTAGCTCAGCTGGTTAGAGCGGTGGAATCATAATCCATAGGTCGGGGGTTCAAGTCCCTCCTTCGCTACCATCCTCCCACATTCGCGATAGACCGGACGGCATCATGAGCTGTTGCCCGACGCTCAGGCGCGGGCTAAGCTTCGTTTATGAAGGATTGCTCCCAATGCGTTGTACGGAACCGTGCAATTTGCGCCGGCCTCGAACCCAATGAACTTGACGCGTTGGGGCAGCTTGGCCGAAAGCAGCGCGTGACTAAGGGACAGACGGTTGTTTGGGAAGGCGATGATTCGGTTGTCGTCGCCAACGTCATCGAAGGCGTCCTTAAAGTGTCCATGAGCATTTCGGATGGCCGCGAACAAATTGTCGGTCTTGTATTCGCCTCTGATTTTATCGGCCGTCCCTTTGGTCAGCAAAGCCCCTACAGCGTCACTGCGCTCACAGATGCAGAATTATGCATTTTCCCCCGTTCCACTTTTGACAGCTTCGCACGGCAGCATCCGGAACTGGAGCATAAGCTGCTGCGGCGGACGTTGACTGAACTTGATCGCGCCCATGAATGGATGTTGCTGTTGGGGAAGAAGACCGCGACGGAGCGGATTGCGACTTTGCTGCTGGAAATGTCTGCGCGATTGGGTGAAACTGGCTGTTCGGCGGACAAAAGCGCCTTGGATATGTTTGAATTGCCGCTCGATCGCCAACAGATGGGTGATGTTCTTGGCTTAACCATTGAAACGGTCAGCCGGCAATTATCGCTGTTGAAAGCCGATGGTGTCATCAACCTGCCGGACCGCCGGACGGTGGCCATCCAAGACCGTGCACGGCTTCAGGATCTTTCCGCCGCCACATAAGGCGGCTTTAGTCTTTGCCGTTATCCGCAGGGCCGCCGACAAGCACAAAATGCCGGTCGCAATAGCCGCAATCGACATAGCCTTTTTCATCGATCTGAAGCCAGACGCGGGGATGGCCCAGTGCGGCAGGGATGTCACCGCTGCCGTCGCAAGCAACGCGCGGTTCACGGACTCGGATCGTTTCAGGATTGTTGTTCATGCGCGGCGCGTAGCAAAACCGCTGCGGGGCTGCAACGGGTCAGAAATAATTGAGCGTGATCGACCAGTTTCCCGAATACACACCGGATGCTTGGTTTGCAGCAACCTCAAGCGTGGCAATGCACAAATAGCCGCATCAACGCATTGCGGGCATTTCATGGTACGCCGGCAATCTGTCATTTCCCGTGATTGCTTAGCGGGGCTGCGTTCGCTATCGCATGCATATGTCTGAACAAGCTATCTCGATCAAAAATCTCTCCAAAAAATATGCCGGCGGCAAACAGGCGCTGAACGATGTCAGCTTCGACGTCGCTCAAGGGTCTATTTTTGGCCTTCTGGGGCCGAATGGCGCCGGTAAATCCACGCTGATCAACATATTGGCCGGGATGGTGATGAAAAGCTCGGGCTCGGCATCGATCTGGGGTTTTGATATCGATGCCAACCCGCGCAATGCCAAGGCATCAATCGGCATTGTCCCGCAAGAAATCATGTTCGATCCCTTCTTCACGCCGAAGGAAGCTCTGGAATTGCAGGCGGGCCTATATGGCGTGCCCAAGTCCAAGCGGCGGACGATGGAACTGCTGAAAGCTGTCCGGTTAGAGGACAAGGCGGATGCCTATGCCCGGACATTGTCGGGCGGTATGAAAAGACGGTTGCTGGTAGCCAAAGCCATGGTTCACGCGCCGCCGGTCATCGTGCTCGATGAGCCCACCGCTGGTGTCGATATCGAGCTGCGGCAGCAATTGTGGGATTATGTGCTTGAACTAAACAAGCAGGGCGTGACCGTGGTGTTGACCACCCACTATCTCGAAGAAGCCGAACAATTATGTGATCGCATCGCCATCATCAACCATGGGCAGCTGATCGCCAATAAGCCAACGCGTGAGTTGGTCGGCATGGCGCGGGAAAAGGCCGTTGTTCTGACGCTGGATCGCGATGTCACCGCCGCGCCTACCCATGAGGCATTTGAAAAATCCGAATTGGTGAATGAGCGCACCATCGAGATTACCTATAACAAAGACCGGATGAACGCGGGCGAAGTGTTGACGACCATTCAGGGACTCGGCCTTGGGATATTGGACGTGACGACCAAGGAAGCCGACCTTGAAGACGTTTTCTTGCGTCTCACAAGCAGTGCATAAATGGACGTCGATGTCCTCATTATCGGGTCGGGTGCGGCGGGATTAACCGCTGCGCTGCAGCTCGCAACAAGCCGAAAAGTCGCCGTTTTGGCAAAGGGCGCGATATCCGATGGTGCGACAGCCTGGGCGCAGGGGGGCATCGCCGCCGTACTTGAGCCCGGCGACAATTTCGAAAGCCATATCGAAGATACAATGGTCGCGGGTGCCGGGCTGAACAACCGTGCGACCGTCGAATTTGTTGTCGAAAATGCGCCGGTCGCCATCGAGCGGCTCGCGAAATTGGGTGTGCCATTTAATCTTGAGGGCAATGACTGGCATCTGACGCGTGAGGGCGGCCACAGCCACCGCCGCATCGTCCATGTTGATGATGCCACAGGATGGGCGGTGCAGCAGGCATTGGAAGCCGCGGCGAGAGCGCATCCCAATATCGTGCTTGTGCCCGATATGGTCGCCGTTGATTTGATATCGGGCCGCCATCAGGAACGGTTTTCAACCTCAGGACGCGTGCATGGCGTTTATGCGCTCAACCGCAAGACGGGGCAGGTGGAAGCCTTCACCGCGCGCGCCACGATCTTGGCCAGCGGAGGTGCCGGACGCACCTATCTCTATTCCACTGCTCCACGCGGGGCGACGGGCGATGGCATTGCCATGGCGTGGCGCGCTGGCTGCCGCGTATCGAATATGGAATTCATGCAATTCCACCCGACCTGCCTGTACAATCTTGAGGTAAAAAACTTCCTGATTACCGAGGCGGTACGCGGCGAGGGCGGCATCCTGAAAAATCCCAAAACCGGGCATCGGTACATGCCCGATTATGACGAACGCGCAGAGCTTGCGCCGCGCGATATCGTTGCCCGCGCCAATGATGCGGAGATTAAGCGCGACGGGTTGGAATATGTCCATTTGGACATCAGCCATAAGCCAGCAGATTTTGTGAAGGCGCATTTCCCGAACATTTATGAAAAGCTGATGGGGCTTGGCATCGACATTACGCGTGAGCCCATTCCCGTGGTGCCAGCGCAGCATTATACCTGCGGCGGTGTTCTGGTTGACCTGGATGGCCGAACCGATGCGCCGGGGCTGTATGCCGCTGGCGAAGTGACGCAAAGCGGACTTCATGGTGCCAATCGCCTTGCGTCCAATTCGCTGCTGGAATGCTTCGTCTTTGGTGACGCCTGTGCGCGCCATATTGATGCCCATTGGGACAGCCTGCCGCCACCGCCGCCCATCCGCGCATGGGATGAAAGCCGCGTGACGGACAGCGATGAAGAAGTTGTGATTGCGCAATGCTGGCGTGAAATCCGTCAGTTCATGTGGAACTTTGTTGGCATCGTCCGCACAACAAAGCGGCTGGAGCGCGCGCAGCACCGTATCGATCTGCTGCGCAGCGAAGTTGCTGATTATTACAGCCATTTCCGTGTGACGCCTGACCTGATTGAACTGCGCAACCTGGTTGAGGTCGCAGCGCTGATCATTCAGTCCGCTTTGTCGCGGCATGAAAGCCGGGGGCTGCATTTCACGCTCGATTATCCCGAAACGCTAAAGGAGGCGGTTGATACCGTGTTGGTCCAATGAAAAAACTGCTCCCGCTTTTTGCCTTGGCCGCGCTCTCGCCGGTGTACGCCGCGACCCCGGAAGAAACCGCGCGTGAGGTGCTGGCAAAGTCCCCCATCATTGACGGACATAATGATACGCCGCACCAAATTGCGGAACTGTTCGATCGGGATTTCTCGAAATTCAACCTCGCGGCACTGCCGGCCGATGTTCTTGCCAAAACGCATACCGATATCCGCACCGCGCGCGCGGGTTTCTTAGGCGGTCAGTTTTGGTCGGTATATGTCGATGCCGCGCTGCCAAAGCATGAGGCGGTGACACGCACCATCGCGCAGATTGACGTCGTTCGGCAGATGATTGCGCGCTATCCAGACAGCTTTGCTTATGCATCGACCGCCGCTGAGGTGGAGCGCGCGATGAAGGCAGGCAAGATCGCGTCGATGATTGGCATGGAAGGCGGGCATTCCATAGGCGGCTCGCTTGAGATCCTGCGGCAAAGCTATGCGCTCGGCGCACGATATATGACCATCACGCACAGCCTGACGACCGATTGGGCCGACAGCGCGACCGATGCGCCAAAGCATGATGGGCTTTCGCCATTTGGTTTTGACGTGCTGGCGGAAATGAACCGGCTGGGGATGATTGCGGACATCAGCCATGTGTCAGGGTCAACGATGCATGACGTGTTGGATAAAACCACCGCGCCCGTGCTGTTCACACACAGCAATGCCCGCGCCATCACACCGCATCCTCGTAACGTGCCCGATTCCGTGTTGAAGCGTTTGCCGCAAAATGGCGGCGTGGTCATGGTCACATTCGTCCCGGGCTTTACCTCGCCCGAACGCCGCCAATGGGAGTTTGAACGGTCGGCGGTAGCAGGGCGTGCGAAAACGGAATTTTCCGGCAACCCTGTTGGCGAGCGAGCCGCCGTAGACGCATGGATTGCCGCAAACCCACAGCCCAAAGCAACATTGGCGCAAGTCGCTGACCATATCGACCACATCCGCAAAGTTGCCGGCATTGACCATATCGGTATTGGCGGCGACTTTGGAGGTGTCGATGAACTGCCGGTGGGCCTCGAAAACGTATCGACCTATCCCGCTTTGTTCGCGGAACTGGTACGTCGTGGCTATTCGAAGAGCGATCTCGCCAAAATCGCCCAAGGCAACGCCCTACGCGTCATGCGCGGGGTCGAGAAAGCGGCGGGGAAATAGGTGTCGCGGCTTTGCGTGATAAAAAGTTACGCAAAGCCCTCGGACAAATATCGCTCGGCTATTGCCGCGTGGAGGGCGGCTCCGCGGGCCATGACGCTGTCGTCTAGGACCATGCGGTTGGAATGCAGGCCGCAGCAGGACCGCCAGTCGTCGCCCTCATGTGACGCGCCCAAGAAGAACATTGCGCCGGGTACTTTTTCAAGGACATAGGCGAAATCTTCGGCGCCCATGATCGGCGTGTCGAGCGTGATCCAGCTTTCGGCGCCAAACATATCTTCAACCACGGCCTTGCCGAATTGAACCGCACGGTCGTCGCAGACGGTAACAGGGAAGCCTTGTTCGATGTGGACCTCCGCGCTGCAACCATGGGCAGCGGCGATTCCGGGGGCGAGACGATGCAGTTCCTCCGCGACGCGCGCGCGTGACTGCGGCGACAGGGTCCGGATAGTGCCCAAAAGATGCGCGGTTTCCGGAATGATATTGTTGGTCGTGCCTGCTGCGATTTTGGCGATGGTAATGACCGCAGGGTTAAATACGGAAATCTTGCGCGTTACCATCGTCTGGATGGCAGATACGATTTCGCAGGCAACGGGAATGGGGTCAACGGCGTCATGCGGCATCGACGCGTGTCCGCCCGCGCCCTTGACGGTAATATTCAGGACGTCAGACGACGCCAATAATGGTCCGCTTCGCCCGCTAAACACACCGCGCGGGGCGTTGGGCATGATGTGCAAGGCAAAGGCGGCATTGGGCAGCGGATCGATCAAGCCGTCGTCGAGCATGAAGCGCGCGCCATGATGGCCTTCCTCGCCGGGCTGGAACATGAATTGGACGGTGCCGGCCAGCTGGTCGCGCTTGGCACATAGCATCTTGGCTGCGCCCACAAGCATGGCGACATGGGTATCATGCCCGCACGCATGCATCGCGCCTTCGGTCAGCGAGCTATATTCAAGGCCGGTATCTTCATGGAGCGGCAACGCGTCCATATCGCCACGTAGAAGCACCGTACGGCCATTGGCCGGGCCTTTCAGGGTCGCGATGAGCCCCGTGGTCGATGGCCCTTCACGCAGCTCCAGCGGCAGGCCAGCAAGCGCGGCCTTGATTTTGGTCAATGTCTTGGGGTTTTGCAGGCCAAGCTCAGGCTCGGCATGAATTGCGCGGCGCAGCGCAATCAGGTCGGGCAGGATGTCTTCGGCGTCGTCGCGCCAGTCAGTGCTTATTAAGTCCATAGCTTAACTAGCACCACCCTGGCGCGCCCGACAACTGCCTTATTTTTCCAAACGTACCGTCACATATTGTGTGGCGACGCCGCGGCGTTTGACGCCCAGCAAAATCGCGCCACGACCGGCTGCCTTCGCTTCCTTGACGACTTCGGCGAGGCCGGCTGCTGTGCTCACCGGCTTGTAGTTTGCCGATACGATGACATCACCACGACGCAGACCAACCTGCGCACCCGTACCGGTGCCTGGAACGTCAATAACGACACCCTTTGTGTCGGTCGTCATGCCAAGCGCGCGGGCGATTTCGGCATCCAGCGGAATAACGCTGATGCCCATAGCATCGCGCACAACCTTTGAATCTGCCGTGTCGGTTTGCTTGTCGAAATCCTTGTTTTCTTCAGGATTGAAACTTTGTGCCAACTTCTCTTCAGGGGGACGTGCGCCAACGGTTGCGGTTAACTTCAGCGGCTTGCCTTCGCGTAAAATATCCAGCGGAATGCGGGTGCCAGGTTTGATATTGGCGACGATGAACGACAGCGTGGCTTCAGGCGAAACCTCGCGGCCATCGACACGCAGGACGATGTCGCCTTCTTTCAGGCCAGCCTTATCAGCGGCTTCGCCAGCAACAACGCGCGCGACAAATTCGCCGCGGTTCTTGTCCAAACCAAGCGCGTCGGCCGTGTCCTCATCAACGGGCCGGATGCTGATGCCCAAATAGCCGCGTTCCGGACGGACACCTTTTTTCAGGGATTCGACAACAGGAATGGCTTCTTCTGCAGGAATGGCAAATCCGACGCCGATATTCGCGCCGACTGGCGAGATCAGGCGGTTGTTGATGCCAACGACTTCGCCCTTGAGATTGAACAAAGGACCACCCGAGTTGCCGGGGTTGATGGCGGTGTCGGTTTGAATGAAGCGGTCATACGCGCCACCAGCTCCAATGTTACGCTGAAGCGCGGAGATGATGCCCGCGGTCACGGTGTTGCCGAGGCCAAGCGGGTTACCGATTGCAATGACCCAGTCGCCCACACGACTTTTCCTGGAATCGGCCATTTTGACGAAAGGCAAATCGGTCGCACGGATTTTGAGCAACGCGATGTCTGACTGTGGATCACGGCCGACGATTTCGGCTTGATATTCCTTGCCATCAAACAAGGTGACTGTCACGCGGTCAACCGCATCGCCGGATGGACCACCCGCGACGACATGGTTGTTGGTCACGATATAGCCATCGCTCGAGATCAAAAAGCCTGAGCCGCCGCTTGCTTGGTCCTGCGTTACGGGACGGCTTTCGCCGGTTAACGGGTTAAAGCTGGTCGCGACCTGCACCTTTTTACGCGTGGCGATGTTGACCACGGCTGGCTGCAACTGTGCGGCCAAGTCTGCAAAGCTTGACGGTGCGCCGCCGGGCGCGAGATTAACTTGTTCCGAAACAGCAAGGCCGGTTTGCGCGGTCACGGGATTGTCGTTGACCAAAGCTACGGCGGCACCTGTCATTAAAAGCGCGGTGGTAACTGCATAAGCGTAACGCACGGATATCATTCCTCTCGTATATTCATCTGGGCAGCAGGCCCGAAAGTCCGCCATTCGATGGCGTGGTAAAGCTTAACGCCAATTGAATGGATGCCATCCAATTGGCCAAAGGCATCCGTCGTTCGACTAACGCCCGGTTCGGAATTTCTCAAGATACGCGTTTTGCGGGGACAAGATGATGTTGCTTGATCCCTCGCCATTTTGGAAAGTCTGGCGATAGCTCTGCATGGCGCGATAGAAGTCGTAGAAACCCGGATCCTTGCCGTAGCTTATGGCATAGATGCGTGCGGCTTCGGCTTCGGCATCTGCGCGGATAATCTGCGCTTCTTTCTGGCCCTCGGCATCAATCGCAATCGCTTCCTGATTACGCGCGCTGCGCATCCGGTTATACGCCGACTGCAAAGTCGCGGCTGGCAAATCGGCGCGCTTAATGCGGACATCAATGACTTCAGCGCCATATTTCTTGGCTTCGCGGTTCAACGCCGTCTGGATATTTTCCATAACTTCGCCGCGCTCGGCACTAAGCAAGGCAACAAATGTGCGCTTGCCCAATTCGTTGCGAAGCGATGAGCCCAATATTGTCTTCAACTGGTCGCGCAGCCGATCCTCGGTACGGATGGTCCGATACATGACATCGGGTTGCGTGATACGGAACCGGGCAAAAGCATCCACTTGCAGGCGCAGCTGGTCCGTGGAAAGCACTTCCTGTTGATCCATTTCGACGCTCAACACGCGCTTGTCGATAATCTGGATTTGTTCAACAAGCGGCACACGGAAGGTGAGGCCTGCACGCGTTTCGCCAAATCGTTCGTTCGGACGATATTTGTTCACAACGCGGTCAACCTTGCCGTAGCTGCTGATAATCGCTTGTTGCGTTTCCGGGACAATGGTGACCGACATGCTCAACAAAATGAGCGTACCGATCCCAATCAATGCCAGATAAACGGGGTTTCTGATGATATTCGTCATCATTGCTTTTTTCCTGTCACAACAACGGGTTCAGCCTTTTGTGCGGCCTTTTTCTGAAATTCAGGGAGCGGGAGGTACGGCGTCACGCCGCCGGTTTCGACAATCGTCTTGTCGACCTTGCCAAGCACTTGCTCCATCGTTTCATAATATAGCCGCCTTTTGGTGACTTCGGGCGCTTCCTTATACTGCACGTAAATCTTGTCGAACTCGGCAGTTTCACCCAGAGCCAACTCGGTAACGCGGCTGGCATACGCACGGGCATCGTTCAGATAGCTCTCGCGGCGTTGCTGCGCCGCGTTCACTTCGCGGAATGCGTCATTCACTTCGGCTGGTGGGTCTGATTGACGGATCGAAATGCTCTGCACCAACACACCGGCGCGATATTCGTCCAATATCTGCTGCATGCGGCGGCGCACTTCCAATTCGATTGCGCCACGGCCCGGGCCAATGGCTTGGGTCAAATCAAAATTGGCAACGGCGGCGCGCATGGCGCTTTCCGCGACTTCCTTGACCGTGCCTTCAGGGCTGTCGAGCTGAAACAGATATAGCGACGGGCTCTTGATCGACCAGCGGACGTCATAGGCCATATCAATGATGCTCTGGTCTTTGGTCAGGACCAGATTTTCGCTGCTTGCCTTGGGCGAACCGATGGAGGTCGTCTGGATCTGCTTGGTATCAATCTTGGTGATATTCTCGATGGGCGACGGCAGCGTGAAACGAATGCCGGGCTGCACCGTACGGGCATATTTGCCAAGCTGGGTTACAACGCCTTCCTGCTCGGGACCAATCCGGTGAATTGTCGACCAAACGAGCCAGAGCACAAGAAAGCCACCGACGATAAGCGGCCACCAGCTTTTGCCATCCGGCCGTTGCGGAATGCCACCAAAGCCACCGCCTTTGCGGCGCAGCAATTCTTCCAGTGACGGGCCACGGGTCCGCGATTGTTTCGCCGCGCCTTCCGGTGTCGGGTCCCACGGGTTAACCGGATCAGGCTTCGATCGGCCACCTTTTTCATTTGCGTTACCGGATGTACCGGTGTCGTGGGAATCGTCTGAATCCCACGGTCCTTTGCCTTCTATCGCCAAAATATGTGACCCCTGCTCGTCAATTTTTCTGCTCATAAAGTCTATGTAGTAGCGGTTTTTCAGAAAAACAGTGTCAATCCCGCAATTCTGAATCTATTCGGCATGATATGCCAAATATTGAACATTTTTCTGATATAATTTCTGCCGTCGCCGGCGCTCGTGCGAGTGGTTTGAAAATCGCCGATGGCGCGGTTTCGCTGATGCTCGATGTGTCGGGACTGAACGCAGATGCGCGCGCACAAATGGAAGCCGATGTTCGCAGCGCCGTTGAACGCGCAGGTGCGACGTCGGTTCGGATCATGTTGACGGCGGAACGGATTACGCCGCGCTTGATCGCCGTGGCCAGCGGCAAAGGTGGTGTGGGTAAATCAACGCTGTCGACAAACCTTGCCATCGCCATGGCGCGGGCCGGCCGATCGGTCGGGCTGGTTGATGCCGATATCTACGGCCCATCGCAACCACGGTTGATGGGTGTTGAAGGCGTGAAGCCTGAAGCCGAAGGCAAGAATATGATACCCGTAATGGGCGCTGGCGGCGTGCCTTTCCTGTCGATGGGTCAGTTGGTCAATCCGGGTCAGGCCATTGCGTGGCGTGGCCCGATGGCGGGCAATGCCCTGTCGCAGCTTGTCGATGCCAAATGGGGGGATGTGCGCGACATCGTGGTCGATATGCCGCCGGGCACCGGTGACATCCAGTTATCGATGATCCAAAAACACAAGCCCGTCGGTGCCGTTATCATTTCCACGCCGCAGGATTTGGCGTTGATTGACGCCACCCGCGCCATCAGCTTTTTTGACACCGCGAAAGTCCCGATCATTGGCCTCGTTGAAAATATGGCGGGCTATCTCTGCCCACATTGCGGCGAAATGAGTGATCCTTTCGGTTCCGGCGGAGCTGAAGCCGCGGCAAAGGAACTGGGTATTCCATTCTTGGGTCGCATTCCGCTGGACATCAAAATCCGCATGGCAAGCGATGCAGGCAATCCGCCGGCACTGGATGAAGGCCCCATTAGCGATGCCTATGCCGCGATTGCCCGGCAAGTGTCCGCATGGGTGGATGCACCAAAGGCCGCGCCTGCATGACGGAAGACGCAGGAGCAGGCGAAGGCATTAGCCGCCGAAAGCTGCTCATTGGTGGTGGCGCTGGCGTCGGTTTGCTTGTGGCTTGGGGCCTGTGGCCACGCCGTTATACGCCTAATTTACGGACGGTAGAGGGCGAGCATCTTTTCGGACCGTGGCTTAAAATAGCCGAGGACGGCAAAATCGTCGTGGCCATTCCACAAAGCGAGTCTGGCCAAGGCGTGTACACGGCATTGGCGCAGATCGTCGCCGGAGAGCTTGGCGCTGACTGGCGATCGGTGGCAGTACAGCCAGTGCCGCCAAGTCCGATATTCGCAAATACATTATTGGCGCGTGAGTGGGCCCCGGCATTCATGCCCGAAAACCTCGCGCTCAACGCAGATGGCGGTCCCGTCGCCAGCGGCATTAACGAACTTGCGAGACGCGACGTCTTTGTTGTGACCGGCGGATCATCCTCCATACGGCAATTTGAACAGCCGTGCCGTGAAGCTGGCGCAGCGGCGCGGGCGGTCTTGTGTCAGGCCGCGGCAGCGCGCTGGGACATTTCATGGGAACAGTGCCAAACGGACCGCGGCTTTGTGGTCTTTGGAAAGAAACGCCTCGCATTTGCTGATCTTGTCATTGAAGCATCAGAGCTCGCGCTGCCATCGCCGATTCCGCTGAATTCCTCGCCGCGCAACCGCCTTTCGGGCCGTGACGCCCCCCGGCTCGATCTGTCTGCAAAGGTGGATGGCAGCGCAAGCTTTGCGGGCGATATTCGTCTGCCCGATATGCTCTACGCGTCTGTCCGGGGCGGGCCAGCGGGCAACAGTAGGTTGAAATCGGCCAACACAAAAGCGGCCCTGAAAATGCGCGGCGTGGTGCAAGTTGTGCGCACCAAAAGCTGGGTTGCTGCAGTGGCAAACAACTGGTGGGCAGCCAACACGGCGCTCGATGCAATGACGCCCGTCTTCGCAACCAAAGGCGGCCTGGCGGACAGCCAGAAAATCGGACAGTCGCTTGGCGACGCTATCGCCAAAGGCCCCGGCTTCCGGGCATTTAAATCAGGCGACGTTGATGCTGCAATGGCGCCAGAGACGGCAACGCGCATTTTTAAGGCCGACTATTCGGTGGGTGCGGCTGTGCACGCCCCTATGGAAACACGTTCAGCGACGGCGGATTATCGCAATGGTCGTCTGCAATTATGGATCGCATCACAAGCGCCTCAGGCCGCGCGGGTTGCCGCAGCAAACGCCATCGGCATCGATGTAAATGATGTCGTCCTCTACCCCGTCATGGCGGGCGGAAGTTTCGACCGCAATTTTGACAATGTGATCGCCGCGCAAGTCGCAGTCATTGCCAAGGAAGTGGGCCGGCCGGTGCAACTGGTCTGGTCGCGCCCCGAAGACTTCTTGCGGGATCATGTCCGCACACCGGCGCTGGGCCGTTTATCCGCCGCGATAAATGCCGACGGCGCCGTGACCGCCATGAGCGTGCGGGTGGCGGCAGCATCAAGCATGCGTGAGCTTGCAAACCGGATCGATGGACAAAGCGTTGACGCAGCGCGCAAGGCGTCCGCAGGCGAATTTGACGCACTCGCAGTGCGCGGTGCGGAGATACCATATGCCATTCCCAATCTGACGATTGACCATTTCCCCGTGCGCATGCCGGTGCCAACCGGGCCGTGGCGGAGCCTTGCGCATAGCTACAACTGCTTCTTCGTCGAAGGGTTCATTGACGAGCTTGCCCAGAAAGCTGGCGTCGAGCCCTTGTCGTTTCGCATGCAAATGCTTGTCGGCCAAACGCGGCTTGCCCGATGCCTTACGGGCGTCGCCAACATGGCGGGATGGGACGGGGGCGGCTCAGGCAGCGGACGCGGCATCGCTTGCCACAGCATGCGCGGCAGCCACATTGCCGTTATTGTAACGGCGCGTACCAGCGAAACCGGTGTGCGTGTCGACCGTATTCATGCGATGGCGGATTGCGGGCGGCTCATTAATCCTGATCTGGCGCGCCAGCAGATTGAGGGCGGCATTGTGTTTGGATTGGCACAAGCATTGGGTTCAACAACCGAATATCAGAACGGCCTGCCAACCGCCCGCCGTCTGCGCGATGTGGACTTGCCGAAATTGACCGATGTGCCGGAAATCACCGTTGAATTTGCGCGCAGCGATGCGTCACCGGGTGGTGTCACTGAACTTGGGGTGCCACCAGTCGCCCCCGCACTTGCAAACGCATTATTCTCTGCAGCGGGAATACGTTTGCGTGAACTTCCATTGCTGTCCCGGGGACTATGATGACATTACCAATGAACCACCCACCTGTAGCGACGCCCAAAGTCGGCGTCCTGCTGGTGAATCTGGGTACGCCAGACGCACCGACGACCTCGGCGGTGAAGCGCTATTTGAAACAGTTTTTGTCGGATCGACGTGTTGTCGAAATTCCGCCTTTGCTGTGGCAACCGATTTTGCGCGGCATCATTTTGAACACCCGTCCGCAAAAATCCGCGCAGGCATATGCCAAAGTTTGGACGGAAAAAGGATCGCCGCTCGCATTTTTCACAGCCGGACAGGCGGAAGCTTTGCAGGCGCGTATGGAAGGGATCGCCGATGTGCGATACGCCATGCGCTATGGCAATCCGTCCGTCGCTGACCAACTGGCCGCGATGAAAGCGGCAGGGTGCAACCGGATTTTGATCGCGCCATTATATCCGCAATATTCAGGGGCGACGACGGGTACTGTGCTTGATGAGGCATATGCCACGCTCACCGACATGCGTTGGCATCCCGCGATCCGCACGCTGCCTGCCTATCATGATGATGCACGCTATATCGGCGCGTTGAAATCGTCGATTGAAGCGTCGCTTGCGAAACTGGATTTCGTGCCCGACGCGCTTGTGATCAGTTTCCACGGGATGCCGGAACGGACGCTCCATTTGGGGGATCCCTATCATTGCCACTGCCAAAAAACCGCACGGCTGCTGTCGGAAGCCATGGGGCGCGCGCTTGTTGTCAGTTTCCAATCCCGTTTTGGGCGGGCAAAATGGCTTGAACCCGCCACGGACGACACCCTGATGAAGCTTGCGCGCGAAGGGACAAAGAAAGTCGCGATCTTTGCGCCGGGCTTTTCGGTTGATTGCCTCGAAACGCTCGAAGAGCTGGCGATGCAAGGACATGAGCAGTTCGAAGAAGCGGGTGGCACGCATTATGCCTATCTGCCCTGCCTGAACGACAGCGATATCGGCATGGATATGCTTGAACAGATTATCGGGCAGGAACTCGCTGGCTGGATCTGATCATTGGCGCAGCGTGGCTGCGGCTTTTTTGTGCTAACGTTTACGGCAACTTGCACTTGTGCCCTTGTCCATTAATCATGGCGGAAATAGCGATGAGGAGAGCAATGCATGTCACGAATTGCGGTGGTTACAGGCGGAACCAGAGGTATTGGCGAAGCGATCTGTTTGAAGCTTCAAGAAAAAGGCCGGATGGTCATCGCCAACTATGGTGGCAATGACGCGGCCGCCAAGGCTTTCTCAGAACGCACCGGCATTGCAGTGCGGAAGTGGGATGTTGGCGATCACCAAAGCTGTCTGGACGCCTGCGCGGCGATTGAAGCCGAGTTCGGGCCGATTGACATCATGGTCAACAATGCCGGCATCACCCGCGATGCGACGATGATGAAGATGACATTTGAACAATGGGACGAAGTCATCCGGGTCGACCTGACCGGATGTTTCAACATGGCCAAGGCGGTATTTGCCGGCATGCGCGAACGCAAATGGGGCCGCATCGTAAACATTGGCTCAGTCAACGGACAGGGCGGCCAAATCGGTCAGGTGAACTACGCGGCCGCGAAATCAGGCATCCATGGCTTTACCAAATCGCTTGCCGCCGAAGGCGCGCGCTATGGCGTGACCGCCAATGCAATCGCGCCGGGCTATATTGGCACCGAAATGCTGTCGACCATCCCGGAAAATGTGATGGAAAAGATTGTTGCGCAAATCCCGGTTGGCCGATTGGGTCAACCCGACGAAATCGCCCGCGGCGTCGAATTTTTGACGAGCGACAATGCAGGCTTCATCACCGGTTCGACTTTGTCGATCAACGGTGGTCAGCACATGTATTGATGGTCGTCGGCGGGTGAGCGACATTTATCATCCGCCCGTAAAGCGCAGCATGACGGTGGCGGGGCATCAAACCTCCATCAGTCTGGAGCCGCTTTTCTGGGACGCGTTGAAACGGGCTGCCGAGCAGAAGGATTTGCCCGTCAATGCGTTGGTCGCGCAAATTGATGTTGAGCGTCTGGAATCGGGCACACCCTGCGGGTTGGCCAGTGCGATTCGATTGTGGGTGATGGCGAACGCATAAAGGGTTCCGTCACATCGATCTGTCCGGTCGGTTAAAGACCTGCTTCGACGGCTATTCGGACGGCATCTGCCGCATTCGACGTCGACAGTTTCTTGAACATCAGCATGCGGTGCATCTGGACCGTTTTTTCGCTTAAGGACAATCGATAGGCAATCTGCTTTGTCCGGAAACCACGGGCCATCTGCTGCAAAATTTCGCGCTGGCGCGGCGAAAGCCGGTCGACGATCTGTGCAGCCTGTTGTTGCCGCACCAGCCCAATGCTCTCCTCTTCGGGTAGCACTTCAATCTGGGATCCGACGAAAAGCTCAAGATTCCCATCATCGTCGAACAATGGCGCAATCATTACCGCGTTGCGAAAGGGGGAGCCGTCTTTCCGGTAATTGATAAGCTCTGCCAGTGCAGGATGCTTCCCGTACACGGCCGAGCGCAGTTTCTCGGTCTGGCCATTTTCGGTGTCAGGCCCGCGCAAAAAGCGGCAGTTGCGACCGATAACTTCGTCTTCTGCATAGCCGGTCAACGCACAAAAAGCCGCATTCACCGCAATCAGGGGATTGTCTGGCTTGGTGGGGTCGCTGACGACGGTTGCGATGGGGCTAAAGCGGATCGAATCCAAAACTGGATGACGCGTGGCTCGGCTTGGCTTCGGATTCAAATTCGTTTTCACTTCCATGGAAGATGCCGCAAAAATATCAATGTGGCAACTGTTCCTTCAAAGCGACGCTCGAAGCAAATCGCGCTCTTTAGTCTGAGCCCACCCGCTCAACATCCGCGCCGACAAGCTGAAGCTTTTCTTCTAGCCGTTCATAGCCCCTGTCGAGGTGGTACAGACGGCTCACATGCGTTTCGCCCTCTGCGACCAGGCCCGCGATCACAAGGCTCATAGAGGCTCTCAAATCGGTTGCCATCACAGGCGCGCCCGTCATTTTCTTCACGCCGTGGACAATGGCCGTACGGCCCTTGGTTTCGATATGCGCGCCCATACGGTTGAGTTCAGGCACGTGCATGTACCGGTTTTCGAAAATCGTTTCGGTCAGAACACTTGCGCCATCTGCCATGCACAGCATGGCCATGAACTGCGCCTGCATATCGGTCGCAAAGCCGGGATATGGCGCGGTCGAGATTGTGAGCGGCTTTAATTTGCCATCGGACGCGATGCGGATCCCGCCTGCGGTTTCTTCAACCGTGACGCCTGATTGGCGCAGCGCATCCAGCGTTGCGTCCATTTCGCTCGCCTTTGCGCCGACAAGTTCAATATCGCCGCCGGTAATGGCTGCGGCGCAGGCATAGCTGCCCGCTTCGATCCGGTCGCTCATCACGCGGTATGTGGCACCATGCAGACGGTCTTTACCGTGGATGATGAGGTCGGATGTGCCGATGCCTTCAATCTGCGCGCCCATCGCGACAAGCAAGTTGCACAGATCGACTATTTCCGGTTCGCGCGCGGCATTGTGTAGAACACATGTGCCCTTCGCGAGGCTGGCCGCCATCAGGGCATTTTCAGTCGCGCCCACGGACACGACAGGGAAGGTATAGGTCCCGCCGGGAATACCCTTTTTGGCGACCGCCTTCACATATCCTGCGGCGACTTCAATTTCGACGCCAAAGGCCTCAAGCGCTTTTAGGTGAAGATCAATTGGCCGGTTGCCAATGGCGCATCCGCCGGGCAGCGACACGGTCGCCTCGCCCGCACGGGCAAGCATTGGGCCTAAGACCAGAATCGACGCGCGCATTTTGCGGACAAGGTCATAGGGCGCGATGTTTGTGGTGATACGCGTCGCTTCGAGCGTCATTACGCGGCCGAAATCTTCGGGACGCGATCCGGCAACCGTCGTGGAAATACCGAACTGGTTCATCAAATGCTGAAAACCGTCAATGTCGGCCAAGCGCGGCAAATTGCGCAAGGTCAGCGGCTCGTCGGTCAGCAATGCGCATGGTATCAGCGTCAATGCGCTGTTCTTCGCACCTGAAATGGGAATCTTGCCCTTGAGCGTATTGCCGCCGCGTACGATTATCTTATCCATCGCAGGGTATTTAGCGGGAATCGATTGCGGCGCAACTTAGGAATTGGAAGTCAGGACGTGGTAAGCGCAATCTCAAGCTGACCAAGCCGTTCTTTGCCCCAATATATGTCGTCACCCACAAAAAATGTCGGGACGCCAAATGCCCCGCGTTTGGCGGCATCTTCGGTATTCGCGATCAATTCTGCTTTCACCGCCGGATCCTCGGCCTTGGCGAACAATGCTGCACTGTCGATGCCCGCTGCGTCTAGAACCGACGCGACGATCTGTGCATCGCTCATGTCCGCGCAGTCTTCCCACATCGCCGCCATCACTGCGTCGACATAAGGCGCAAAGCAGCCGAGATGCTGCGCGGCAACCGCGCCGCGCATCAGTTGCAGGGAATTGATGGGAAAGCGCGGGTTCATTTTGAACGGCAGCGCATGTGCTTTGACGAAGCGGTCAAATTCCAGCATCTCATAATTGCGTTTTGCGGGCGTTTCCGCATAGCGCATAAACGGCGCCTGGTTGTTTGTAAGCTTGAACAGTCCCCCCAGCGAGATAGGGATATAGACCGCTTCCGCGCCCGTACGCGCGCAGATATCGGGCAGTATCTTGTGCGCGAGATAACTGTTGGGCCCGCCGAAATCGAAAAGAAATTGGAAGCTTTTGGTCATCAAAAATTCTCCGTCCATGGCCGTAAATCCATCTCATGCGTCCACGCACTGCGGTGTTGTTTGTGTAATGCCACATATTGCAGGGCAATCGCATCAGGCGACAACACGCCGTCCGCTGCCTTGGCCGCTTCGAAATTGGGGTGAATGCCCCTGATAAAGGCGGTGTCGATGCCGCCATCAATGATGACATGCGCCACGTGAATATTCTTCGGCCCAAGTTCGCGCGCCATTGACTGCGCCAGCATGCGCAGCGCGCCTTTCGCGCCGGAAAAGGCTGAAAAACCGCTTCCGCCGCGTAGGCTGGCGGTTGCGCCGGTGAAAATGATTGTTCCGGACTGGCGCTCAACCATCCGGCGTGCCGCCTCACGTCCCATGAGGAAACCCGCAAAGGCCGCCATTTCCCAGACCTTGCGATAAACCTGTGCGGTCATATCCAGTATCGAGAAATTCACATTGGCGCCGATGTTGAACACGGCAACCTCAATCGGGCCCACATCGCGTTCAATCGCGTCGACCATTGCCACGACTTCTTCCTCAATGCGCGCATCTGCCGGATAGGCGCGGGCAGCATAGCCTTCGGCTTGAATGGACTGTACCAACGCGTCCAGCTGGTCCGCATTGCGGGCGCGCCGGTTGACACAGGCGGTGTAACCTTCGCGGGCAAAAGCCTTTGCAATCGCGCCGCCCGTTGCGTCACCTGCACCAACAATCAATGCTGCTGCCATATTATTTCTCCTTGCACGACTGGATGACTTGCCAGCCCGGAATTTGCAACCGATAGTCGGCCGATAAAGTCTTGGGAGAGAGAATAATGCGTGTGAAATATGGCCTGCTTTGCGCATTTGCGCCGTTGCTATTGGCTGCGGCGCCCGCCCAAACGACGGACATCATTCTAACGGGCGGATCGATACTCACCATGGCTGGCGATCAGCCGGAGTTTGTTGAGGCCATATTGCTGCGCAACGGCAAAATCGCCGCTCTTGGCACGCTCGCCTCGGTTAAAAAAGCTGCCGCCAAAAAGGTCGAATTGGTCGACCTAAATGGGCGCACCGTTCTGCCCGGATTTATCGATGCGCATGGGCATATGGGCTATGTCGGGCAGAATGCAGCGATGGCGCAATTGCAACCACCGCCCGTTGGGACCGTTAAATCAATTGCAGAGTTGCAGGACGTGCTGCGCCAATATCCACGCCCCGAAGGCATGCCGCTGATTATCGGCAATGGCTATGACGACTCGCAACTGGCCGAGCGGCGCCATCCGACGCGGGCGGATCTGGATGCGGTTTCCAGCAATGTTCCGATTTTGATTCTGCATGTCAGCGGGCATTTTGCGGCGATGAATTCTGCTATGCTCAAGCTGGTCGGCTATACCCCAGAAACGCCCGATCCGCAGGGCGGGGTGATCCGGCGTGAGGCCGATGGTAAAACGCCCAATGGTGTGTTGGAGGAAACGGCGCTCTATCCCGTGTTGAAAGTGCTGACACCGCCCAGCTTGGATGCCAGCATTGCACCGCTGGTGACGGGTGCCAAAATCTATGCCGCCAACGGCATCACCACCGGGCAGGACGGACGGATCATGCCGGAAAGCTGGGCAGCGATGGAGGAAGCGGATAAGCGCGGGCTATTCCCGATTGATGTCGTGGCGTTGACCTCCTTTGAACGTGACTGGCCCGCGGCGGTGCGTGCGCGGATTGGAAAGCCCTATCCAGCGGGCGGGCATTTGCGCATTGGCGGCATTAAACTAACGCTCGATGGTTCGCCGCAGGGACGCACGGCGTGGTTGAAAGACCCGGTGCCCATCCCGCCACATGGCCAGAAAGAGGGCTACGCCGGTTACCCCGCGATTGATCTGAAATTGTTCAACGCCAAACTGGCAGATGCCGCACAAAATGGCTGGCAGGTGTTTGTCCATGTCAACGGCGATGCCGCGGCGCAGGCCTTGATTGACGGGGTCCGGGATAATGGTCTGGCGGGCAAACGCACCATCGCCATCCACAATCAAGTGGTTCAACTGGATCAGCTAAAGGACATGAAGGCGCTGGATATCCAGCCCAGCTTTTTTGCCAACCATACTTATTATTGGGGCGACTGGCACCGCGACGTAGCGCTTGGTCCCAAGCGCGCCGATTTTATCTCGCCACAGGCAACGGGATGGGCACTGGGGCTGCGCCCGACGGCGCATAATGATTCCCCGGTTGTGCCGCCCGACATGATGCGGCTGGTCTGGTCATCGGTGAACCGGCTGACGCAAAGCGGCGATATATTGGGGCCAATGGAGCGGATATCGCCCTATCGCGCATTGCAACAAGTAACGATCAATGCCGCGTGGCAAATCGGAGAGGACGGGGACAAAGGCAGCCTATCGCCCGGGAAGCGCGCGGATCTTGTCGTTTTGGACGGAAACCCGCTGACGGTGGACGCGGCCAAAATATACAGCATCAAAGTGGTCGCGACGATTAAGGATGGCAAAACAATATATGGGTCAATTGGTTCGCCGCGCGAACCATAGGTCCTGACCCTAGTCTTTTTCCAACGTACATTGCAGCGGGTGCTGATTTTTTTGGGCGAAGTCCATGACCTGAGTCACTTTGGTTTCGGCAACTTCATAAGTGAAGATGCCGCACACGCCGACGCCCTTTTGATGGACATGTAGCATCACGCGGGTGGCCTGATCTGTGTCCATCTGAAAAAATGCCTTCAACACATGAACGACGAACTCCATCGGCGTGTAATCGTCGTTGAGCAGCAGGACTTTATAAAGGCTGGGCTTTTGGGTCTTTGGCCGTGTGCGCGTGGCAAGGCCGACGCCGGGTGTGCCCCCTGATTTGTCGTCGTCATCATGTGCCATGTGGATCTGCATTACTCTAAAATAGGTCAGGGTAGGGTGACTGTGCAACCCCTGTTCCATATCAATTTCGTTTGGCTAAAAAGAAACCGCCCTTTCCGCAGGGGAAAGGACGGCTCTTTTATGATTGCGCTAGCGTGTCTCGGTTGCCCACCACCATAAGGAGGAGAGAGAGAAGGCAGCAGGCGCGAAATGCACCAGCGCAATGACCTCGGAAAACTTATGCAGCTTTCTTGAAAAGCTCAGTCGTTACCGCGATGCGGTTCGAAATCGGCTGGAACATTTCGTTTACCAGCTTGACCATGGCTTCGGTGTTCTTCGAACCCTGCGCTACTGCAGTGTCAAAGCCCTTGCGTGCCAGTTCACCCTGCAGCTTCACGAAATCGGTTGGCGATTTGACGGCAGTCAACTCTTTCACCGCAACCTGAACATCTTCGAAATTCTTCTTGGCGAATTCGATGTTGGTCTTGCCCATTTCCTGAGCGCCCTTGGCAACGATCTTGCCAGCTTCAACGATGGCTTCGACGTTCGCTTTGTTGAATTCAACGGCTTCAGCCGCGAACTTCTTGCCTTTTTCAGTGGCTTCGCTTGCTTTTTCGCGCACGTCAGCGAAAAACTCGGTCGCCTTTTCAGCGGTGGCTTTTACAGTGTCAGTCATATTCGTCACTCCTTGAGCAATCGGTTCAGATCCAACAGACACGGCTTTCTTGGCCGGTAAAGCAGCAGGTTTCGCAACCTTCTTCTTTGCAACGGTGCTTGGTGTAGCTTTCGCAGGCGCAGCCTTTGACGCCGTTGGTTCAACGGTTTTAGTCGAAGGAGTCGTTGCTAATTTGCGTACCATGGCGTGCACCATTTCTGTTGTGTTGCAGTGCACAATAAAGATTCGCGCACGCACTGTCAACAAAAATGTTGCACTGCACAATAAATTGAATTGGCGGGTTAATCCGCCAATGTCAGGCGTTCAAAACGCTCATAATGATGGTCAGCCGAACCAAATTGGCTTTCGATCATCGTCGCGCGCTTGAAGAAATGACCGATGGCCAGTTCCTGCGTGATGCCGATGCCGCCATGCGTTTGAATGGCGCTCTGGCCCACGAACTTCGCGGCGCGCGATACCTTCGCCTTACATGCCGATACCGCAGCCATACGCTCTGCCGCTGGCAAATCGAGCTTCAGGGTAGCCATTGTGGTCATGGATTTTGACTGTTCAACTTCCATGAACATATCGACCATGCGGTGCTGCAATACTTGGAAGCGCGAAATGGGCTGACCGAACTGGTTGCGCTGACGCGCATATTCCAGCGTACCCGAATGCAGCTTGGCGGTGACACCACAGGCTTCTGCACAGACGGCAACCGTTGCTTCGTCGACAATGCGTTCGATCAGCGGAAGGCCAGCGCCTTCATCACCCAACAACGCGTCGCCGGGGATCGTAACATTTTCAAAATAAACTTCAGAAGCCTGGAAGCCGTCAACGGTTGGATAGTCGCGGCGCACGATGCCAGGGGTATTTGCGTCAATCAGGAACAGCGATACGCCATTGGCTTCGCTGCCCGAACCGCCGGTGCGGGCGGTGACCAGCAAATGCGTTGCCCAAGGGGCAGCGTAAACCACGCCCTTATGGCCGTTCAGCACATAGCCTGCGCCGTCTTTCTTCGCGGTCGTGCGAATGTTCGCAAGATTATAGCGACCCTGTGGTTCCGCATAGGCAAATGCGATGATGACGTTGCCGCCAATGATTTCTGGAATGACGGCGTCAGCAATCGCGCCGCCAACAGCCTTCAACGCACCACCGCCAAGAACGACGGTCTGCAGATAAGGTTCGACCGCAATGACCTTGCCCAATTCTTCCATGATCAACGCATTTTCGAGGTGGCCGCCGCCAAGTCCGCCATGATCTTCGCTAAATGATGCGCCGAGCATGCCGAGATCTTGCGCCAGCGCCTTCCAGATGCCGGCGTCACGTCCGCTGCCGCTGGCAATCATCTTGTTGCGGCTGTCAAAGTCATATGTGTCCGCCAGAAAGCGGCTCAGGGTTTCGCGGATCATGTCCTGCGTTTCGGTGTAGCTGAAATCCATGCTGTGCTCTGTCCTCTCCTGTGTCACCCCCGACTTGATCGGGGGGCCATGGACTTACCTTTCGGCCATGGATTCCCGCGTTCGCGGGAATGACAGTGATTATTTCAAATAAATGTTAGATTAAATACCCAGCACCATCTTGGCGATGATGTTGCGTTGGATCTCGTTGGAACCACCGTAAATCGTCGTCTTGCGGGTGTTGAAATAGGTCGGAGCAGCGCGATGCGCGTAGTCCGGACCAATTGGATGTTCATTGTCGCCTTCGCCAAAACCGCGGAAATAGGGCGCGCCATAATGGCCGACTGCTTCCAGAGCGAGTTCGGTAATCCGCTGCTGGATTTCCGAGCCCTTGATTTTCAGCAAGCTGGATTCGGGGCCAGGGCCCTTGCCCGCCGCTTCGCCCGCAAGGCTACGCAGTTCGGTGAATTCCAATGCGGTCAGATCGATTTCCAGTTCCGAAATCTTGCGCTTGAAAAATGGGTTGGCGATCAATGGACGGTCACCGTCCTGCTCTGTGCGGGCAATGGATTTGATCTTCTCAACGCCACGCTTCGAACGCGCAACGGCGGCGATGCCGGTACGCTCATGCGCCAGCAAGAACTTGGCGCAGGTCCAGCCCTTGTTTTCTTCATAGATGCGATTGGCAACGGGTACGCGGACGTCTTCCAACCATACTTCGTTGACTTCATGCTCGCCGCCCAAGGTGATGATTGGGCGAACGGTGACGCCGGGCGTCTTCATGTTGATGAGAAGGAAGCTAATGCCTTCTTGCGCCTTGGCATCGGAATCGGTGCGGACGAGGAAGAAGCCCCAGTCTGCATATTGCGCCATCGTGGTCCATGTCTTTTGACCGTTCACAACATAATGGTCGCCATCGCGGACCGCCTTTGTGCGCAGCGAAGCAAGGTCCGAACCTGCGCCAGGTTCCGAATACCCTTGGCACCACCAATCGTCGCCGGACAAGATGCCGGGCAGGAATTGTGCTTTTTGCTCCGGCGTGCCGAATGTGTAGATGACGGGTCCGACCATCGATAGGCCAAATGGCATGGTGCCGACGCAATCCGCTGCGGCGAGTTCTTCGGACCAGATGAAGCGTTGCGTTGCGGTCCAACCAGTGCCGCCATATTCGACAGGCCATGCTGGCGCGATCCAGCCTTTTTTCGCAAGAATGCGATGCCACGACAGAAAATCTTCTTTCGAAAGATCATGCCCTTCGTCTTGCACCGAACGGAGATTCTCGGGATAATTTTCGGCGATGAATGTGCGCACTTCCTGTTGGAAGGCGATTTCTTCGGGACTGAATTCCAATTGCATCACGATTCTCCTAAAAATAGCTGACGAAGAATTAGTCGACGTTTACGTAAACGTCAACTGAATCTCATCGCGCTTTTACATAGCTTCCCGGGGCAGATTCCAGCGCCTTCAATGCGCCTTCACCGGCTATGCGTGCACCCTGTGCAGGGACTTTATCGTCACCCTTGTCCAGCAGCCAAACAAGCCAATCGGGCCACCAGCTGCCCTTGGTTTCGGTGGCGCCGTCGATGAATTCTTCGAGCGATCCTGCGGTGCCTTCGTTGGTCCAATATTGATATTTGTTTTGCGCCGGAGGGTTCACCACGCCCGCAATATGTCCGCTGCCCGCCAACAGGAATTTGACAGGGCCGCTAAAGTGATCCTGCAGCTTCCACACGCTTTCGGCAGGCGCGATGTGGTCTTCACGTCCGGCCTGAATATAAGAAGGCGTTTGCACGCGACGCAAATCAATCGGCGTACCCAGCGCAGATAGACTATCCGGTTCAACCAGACGGTTATCGCGATAGAGGTCCGCCAGATAGGCTTTGTGCCATTTTGCGGGAAGATTGGTGACGTCGCCATTCCAGTGCAGCAGATCGAACGCGGGGTAATCTTCGCCCAGCAAATAATTTTTGACGACCGTCGACCAAATCAGATCCTTGCCGCGCAGCATGTTGAACGTCAGCGCAAGGAAGCGGCCGTCCAAATAGCCATGCGGGGCGCTCAACGTTTCGACCATGGCTATTTGGTTGTCGTCGATGAAATTCAGCAGCTCGCCGCCCGTGCTGAAATCGACTTGCGCGGTAAAGAATGTCGCGCTGCGCACCTTGTCGGCACCGCCGGTTGCGGCGAGCACGGCAAGCGTCGCTGCCAAGGTCGTTCCTGCAACACAATATCCGATCGCATGCACATCGGGCACGCCAAGGCCGTCGCGAACCGTATCAATCGCATCAATCTGGGCCGCGATATAATCGTCCCAGATGATGTCCTTCATCGAGCTATCAGCAGATTTCCAAGACACGACAAAAACGGTGATGCCTTGGTCAACGCAATATTTGATGAAACTTTTTTCCGCTGTCAGATCGAGAATGTAGAAGCGGTTTATCCATGGCGGAAAAATAATCAGCGGCGTTGTCAACACGTCCGGGGTCGCCGGATCATATTGGATCAGCTGATATAGCGGCGTTTGATGGACGACTTTGCCCGGCGTTGCCGCGATGTTTTCGCCCAGCTTAAAGGCATTAGAATCGCTGTGCGTCAGCTGACCGCGTTGCAAATCTGTCATCAGATTCTGCATGCCCGACATCAGGCTTGCGCCGTTGGTCTCCATCGCCCGTTGTAGTGCGACGGGGTTGGTGAAGGGCGAATTTGCAGGGCTCATCGCCTCTATCATGCTACGCACGGCAAAGCCCATTTTGGCTTTGTCACTATCGGCGACGCCATCCAGCTGATCAGCCGCGCCGAGCATATAGTCAGACATAACCTGATATCCCTGACGCATCAGGTCGAAAACTGGATGTTCCCATTCAGGTGCAGCAAAGCGGCGATCCGACGGGTCAACTTTGCTGCGACCGGCCTTGGCCAGTGGCGCAAGTATCGTCCCCCACGCGTCCATCGCGGCGCGATATGCCTTCATTGGGTCAGCCGCAGAGGCTGCCGATCCCTCAAGCATTTTGGCGAATTGGTCGGGATCCATGAAGGGTGGGAATTTCGGTGAATCGGCCATTTTCAATGCATAACAAATGTCAGAAAATTGTCGAAGATTGTTTTGTTGTGCGGCGCAGCATGGACATTAGGTAAAAAAGGGCGCAAAGGCGCGCAATAATGACGTTTGAAAATCTTCCCCCGCTTCTTGATGAAGCGCTCACCGCTCGTGGCTATACTGCTTTAACCCCTGTTCAATCTGCTGTCATCACAGCTGAGGCCGAAGGCCGCGACCTTGTCGTGTCGGCCCAGACTGGATCAGGCAAAACCGTTGCTTTTGGCTTGGCCATGGCACCGCAAATCCTTGATGGTGGACTGGTCAGCCTTGCGCGCGAACCCGCCGCACTCATCATCGCTCCAACGCGCGAACTGGCCTTGCAGGTCAGCCGCGAACTCATGTGGCTATATGCCAAGGCTGGCGTTCGCATCGCGACCTGCGTTGGCGGCATGGACGCGTCGAAAGAACGCCGCACCCTCAATCAAGGTGCGCAAATCGTCGTCGGAACCCCCGGCCGTTTGCGCGATCACTTGGAGCGTGGCGCACTTGACCTGTCGGCGTTGAAAGTCGCGATTCTCGACGAAGCGGATGAAATGCTCGACATGGGTTTCCGCGAGGAACTCGAAGAAATCTTGAACGCGACGCCCGAAGGCCGCCGCACTTTGCTTTTCTCGGCCACGATGCCGAAACCAATCGTGTCGCTGGCCAAGCGTTACCAACAAGACGCCCTGCGCATCTCCACCGTCGGTGAAGACCGCGGCCATGGCGACATCAGCTATCAGGTTGTAACGGTCGCTCCACCGGACATTGAGAACGCGGTTGTGAACTTGCTGCGTCTGCATGAGGCCGAAACGGCTATCCTGTTCTGCGCGACGCGCGAAAATGTGCGCCGCCTGCATGCCAGCTTGACCGAGCGCGGCTTCAATGTCGTTGCGCTGTCGGGTGAACATTCGCAGTCCGAGCGCAATCACGCGCTTCAGGCGCTGCGTGACCGCCGTGCCCGTGTATGCGTTGCCACCGACGTTGCCGCCCGCGGTATCGATTTGCCCAACCTGTCATTGGTGGTCCACGTTGAATTGCCGCGCGATGCCGAGGGGCTTCAGCACAGGTCCGGACGCACCGGCCGTGCGGGTCGTAAGGGGACTGCCGTTCTCATTGTGCCTTATCAGCGTCGCAAGCGCGTTGAATCGATGTTGCGCGGCGCGAAGATTGAGGCAGACTGGATTAAAGTCCCGACTGCCGCAGATATCCGTGCCAAGGACCATGAACGTCTGCTCGAAACACTTTTGACACCCGTTGAAGTCGAAGATGAAGATCGTGCATTGGGTGCAAAGCTGCTCGAAACGATGTCGGCTGAAGACATCGCCGCTGCACTTGTCCGTGTCCATCGCGCCAAAATGCCGCAGGCAGAAGACATGCTGGATGACGGCACGCGCGAACGTCCGCGTGATGACCATCGCGCCGGATTTGACGATTCTGTTTGGTTCAAGCTGAACGTTGGCCGCCGCAACAACGCAGATCCAAAATGGATATTGCCGCTGCTGTGCCGCCGTGGTGGTGTGACCAAGAACGACATTGGTGCCATCCGGATTGCCGCAAATGAAACCCATGTGGGTATCGCTGCTGCCGCTGTTGCAAAATTTGCCAAAGCAATCGCGCAGCCGGGGCATGACGAAGACAATGATGTCGAGATCGTGCAAGCCAATGGCCCGCCACGTGAAGCTGCGCGGGAAAACAAACGCATGGGTCGTGACAGAGGTCGCGATGGGGGCCGCGATGGTGGCCGCCCACAACGTCCCCAATTGGGCGTCAATCCACGTGGCGATGGACCGCGCGGTGATGGCCCGCCACGCGGCGGTCCACGTGGCGGATCCAGCCGTGACGGTGTACGTCCATTCCGCAATGATGGCCCACCACCGTCAAAGCATGGCGTACGGCACAAAGCGAAAGGTAATCGGCCGCGCTAATCCGCGGACCGAAAGCTTTTTCTGGAAATGCACGAAAACTTCGCGCATGAGGGCGGCTCTGTAATCAACTAATCGGAAATGGGAGCCAATGTCCGAAGAATTCTACCGCATCAAGCGTCTGCCACCTTATGTTATCGCCGAAGTTAATGCGATGCGTGCGGCGGCCCGTGGTGCGGGAGAGGACATTATCGATCTGGGCATGGGCAATCCTGATTTGCCGCCGCCGCCGCATGTCATCGAAAAACTGTGCGAAGTCGCGCAAAAGCCCGATGCCCATGGCTATTCGGCGTCCAGAGGTATTCCCGGCCTCCGTAAGGCGCAGGCCAACTATTACGCGCGCCGCTTTGGCGTTGATGTTGATCCCGAAACCGAAGTCGTAGTCACGATGGGTTCGAAAGAGGGCCTTGCGAGCCTCGCAACCGCTATCACTGCGCCCGGTGACGTCGTATTGGCGCCGAACCCGAGCTACCCGATCCACACGTTCGGTTTCATCATCGCCGGTGCAACCATTCGGTCCGTACCCACGACGCCCGATGAAAATTATTTCCGGTCGCTGGAGCGCGCCATGGCGTTCACCGTCCCGCGGCCGTCGATTTTGGTGGTCAATTATCCGTCGAACCCCACTGCAGAAACCGTTGATCTGGCGTTTTATGAACGGTTGGTTGCATGGGCGAAAGACAACAAGGTCTGGATATTGTCCGATCTTGCTTATTCAGAACTGTATTTTGACGGCAACCCAACCCCGTCCATTTTGCAGGTGAAGGGCGGCAAAGATGTTGCGGTTGAATTCACGTCATTGTCCAAAACCTATTCGATGGCAGGGTGGCGTATCGGTTTTGCCGTGGGCAACCGCGAACTGATTGCTGCGATGACGCGCGTCAAAAGCTACCTCGATTATGGGGCATTTACGCCCATTCAGGCGGCGGCGTGCGCAGCATTAAATGGCCCGCAAGACATTGTTGAACAAAATCGTCAGCTCTATCACAAGCGCCGCGATATACTTGTGGAGGCATTTGGCCGTGCCGGGTGGGATATTCCCGCACCGAAGGCGTCGATGTTCGCATGGGCACCATTGCCACCTGCGCTTGCGCATTTGGGGAGCCTTGAGTTTTCCAAACAGTTGCTGACCGAAGCAAAGGTCGCAGTCGCGCCGGGTGTGGGATATGGCGAAGACGGCGAAGGCTATGTCCGCATCGCTATGGTTGAAAACGAGCATCGCCTGCGTCAGGCCGCACGGAACGTGAAGCGTTATCTGCAATCGATGGGGGTCAATACCCCCGGCCAATCAAAGGCAATCTGACATGGCGCGAAGCGAGTTTGCTTTCCATCACCGTTTCCGCGTGCGCTGGTCAGAGACGGATGCGCAAGGCGTTGTTTTTAACGCGCGCTATCTCGATTATGCCGATGTCGCGGTCACCGAATATTGGCGCGCGGCGAAATTCCGCGATTTTGCCGATGGCGCGCCGTTGGAGTTTCATGTCAAAAAGGCGACCGTGACATGGTTTGCGCCGATCAAGCCGGACGAGCTTATTGAAGTCATGGCGCGCACAGTTGCGACGGGGCGGACCAGCATGACTCAAATCGTCGAAATTCATGGCATTACCGAAGATGGTTCAGACGATTTGCGCGCGACTGTCGACTTGGTCAGCGTGCATGTCGACCTCGACACACATCGCCCCATTCCGTTGCCACATTGGGTGAAGGACGTTTTCCTAAACTTCGATCAACAGGCTGCGAACCCCGCAGCTGCGATGGCCGACGCGTAAGACCGGCTGAGCATGCGCATAAACGCCCGTTTAAGCTTGCTGACCCTCATCGCGGTTCCACTGCTACTTGCGAGCGGCTGCACGCCAGCGGGCACCGCGGACGAACGAAGCGAGAGCTCAGCAGCATTTCCGCGCGCCGAACGAGTGGTGTCCACCGCGGGTGATACCGAATTTTCGACTGAGGCCGCACGTGATGAGGCGGGTGAGGCCGAATTTGTGATGGATTGGGCCGGGATCCAGCTTGGGACCACGGTCGCTGATATCGGGGCAGGCGAGGGCTATTACACCATGCGCCTTGCGGACCGCGTTGGCCCAAAAGGGCGCGTGCTTGCGCAGGATATCAATCGGGATGCGCTTGACCGACTTGGCGCGCGGGTCACACGCGAACAGCTTGATAATGTTGCCATCAAGGAAGGCGCCCTGGATGATCCCCGGTTGCCAGAAAACAGCTTTGACCGCGTTTTCATGGTGCATATGTACCATGAAATAGCCGAGCCTTACGCATTCCTATGGCGCATGCGGCCTGCGCTCGCCAAGGGCGGACAGGTCATTGTCGTAGACCGCGATCGACCCACCGCCCAACATGGTATTCCGCCAAAGCTGTTGTTCTGCGAATTTGATGCCGTGGGCTATCGTTTGACCGGCTTTACCGAACAATTGAAACTGGGTGGATATATCGCCCGTTTTGAAGTCAGCGGAAAGCGGCCTGAGCCGGCAAAAATCAAGACATGCGCGTCGCGTTATCCGCAAAATTAGGCTGAATATTTCGGCGCGCTTAATCGCCGTCAAAACCTATCAACGATCCTACCCGTACGCCTTGGGCACGCAACTTGGCCGCGCCGCCAAGGTCGGGTAGGTCGACAATGAATAAGGCTTGTTCAACCCTGCCGCCGCCTTGCTGGATTAAGTCGACGCCAGCGAGGGCCGTGCCGCCCGTGGCAATCAAATCGTCAACCAGCAGCACTTTCTGGTCAGGCTGCACATGGCCGACATGCATTTCAATGCGGTCAGTGCCATATTCGAGCGTGTAATCCGTGCCAATTTTCTCGCCGGGCAGCTTACCGGGCTTACGCAGCATCAATTGGCCAAGGCCAAGCACATATGCCAGAGCAGACGCCACGATAAAGCCACGTGCCTCAATGCCCGCAACAAGCTGCGTATCAGGGTCCACCAGCGCCGCGAGCCGGTCAATGGTCAGGCGATAGCCGTCTGCGTCGAGCAGCAGGCTGGAGACGTCGCGGAACATGATGCCCGGTTTGGGATAATCCGGAATATTGCGAATCAGGGCGGCGAGGTCGGCGTTGCTATTCATGCGCCATGACTGCCCGCAACCCGCAGACTTTTCAAAAGAAAAGGGCCGGATTATTTCCGTTTATTGATGCCGAACGCGCGGCAATAAAAAAGGGGCAGCCTATCGCTAGGCCGCCCCATTTTATATCCCGAAAGGGAAACCGAATTACTTCAGTTCGACGGTTCCGCCGGCTGCAAGGATCTTCGCCTTGATGTCTTCGGCTTCTGCCTTGTTTACGCCTTCCTTGATTGCCTTTGGCGCGGACTCAACAAGAGCCTTTGCTTCGGTCAGACCAAGGTTGGTGATCGCACGGACTTCCTTGATGACTGCAATCTTGTTGCCGCCGTCGCCGGTCAAGATAACGTCAAATTCAGTCTGCTCTTCAGCAGCTGGTGCAGCGGCACCAGCAGGTGCAGCAACAGCAACAGCAGCAGCGGCGCTAACGCCCCACTTTTCTTCCAAAGCCTTAGCAAGTTCAGCCGCTTCAAGAACGGTCAATGCCGAAAGTTGGTCTACGAGCT
>JBILOZ010000077.1:0-9884 GCA_044374245.1 Sphingorhabdus sp.
ACGGCGTCATCGCAATACCGGCGAGGCTTTCGGCCTCCATTAACAGCGCGTCATCAACCGACCCCTGCGCCACACTCTCGCGGCCAATCATCACCAGCAACGGCACGGCGAGCGGGCTGACGCGTTCAAGGTCGACATGCAGCATCGTGTCGGCCGCGCGGTCCAACAAGTCACCAAGCCGTCCAACGTCGGTCAACCGCGTTCGGGCGTCGGCCCACGCCGCCTCCAGCAGCAGATGGTCGGGCTCATATTTGCGCAGCACATCGTAGATAAGGTCAGTGGAAAAAGTGACCTGCTTGCCGGTCTTGCGTTTGCCGGGATGTTGCCGTTCGACAAGGCCGCTGATGACGGCCACCTCGCGAAAGGCGCGCTTCAATAAATAGCTCGATTCCACCCACTCGGTGAATTCATCCTCCAAAATGTCGGCGGAGAAAAGCGGGCGAGGGTCCGTGATCGGCTTCAGGCTCCAGACCCCCAAGGCATAATCGCTGGCGACAAAGCCCATGGGCATCAGGCCTCGACTTTCCATGCGGCGGGTGATCAGCATGCCGAGCGACTGGTGTGCGTTCCAGCCTTCGAACGGATAGGTAACCATATAATGACGTTTGTCGTGCGGGAATGTCTCGACCAGAAGCTGGCCGGGCTTTGGCATCTGGCTGCGATAGGCCTGCATCTCCAGCCACTCGCGCACTTCATCGGGAAAGCGCGCCCAGCCCGGCCTATCGGCCAACATCTGACGCACCCTGCCCGCAAGATGCGTGGTGAGCGGCAGGCGCGCACCCATATAGCTTGGGATGTTGGTCGCGGGCTTCGTCGCCGCGCGGACAATGAGGTCGAGGTCCTTGATGGATTCCACTTCAAGCGCCATGCCGGCGAGGGTGAACGTGTTGCCCGGGCTGAGCGTCGAGGCGAAGGATTCTTCTACCTTGCCCAATTTGCGGCCATTGCGGAAACGGATTTCGAGCATTGGCGCATCGACAATGATGCCTGCATTAAACCGGTGCTGCGCGGCAAATTGCGGGTGCGACAGCCGCCACCTGCCGTCGGGATCTTTGACCAGTTTCTTGAACCGGTCATACGCGCGCAATGAATAGCCACCCGTCGCGACAAAGGCGATGACGCGGGCAAAGGTCGCGGCATCGATCGCGGAATAAGGCAGGGCAGATTGCACCTCCGCCAGCAACTGTTCCTCGTCAAACGGGCCCGCGCAGGCGATACCCATGACATGCTGCGCCAAGACGTCATAGCTTCCGGGGCGGAAGGTTTCCCCATCGCGCACGCCCTCGGCCACCGCGTCATAGGCGGCCTGTGCCTCCAGATATTCAAAGCGGTTGCCGGGCACGAGGATGGCCTTGGATGGCTCGTCCATGCGGTGGTTCGACCGGCCAATCCGTTGCAGTAGCCGCGAGCTTCCTTTGGGCGCACCCATTTGAATGACGCAATCGACATCGCCCCAGTCGACCCCCAGATCAAGTGAGGCCGTGCACACCAAAGCGCGCAGCTTGCCGTCGGCCATTGCGCCTTCGACCTTGCGCCGCGCCTCAATCGACAGCGATCCGTGGTGGATGCCGATGGCATATTTGGGCTCATTCGCGTCCCATAATTTCTGGAAAATGAACTCGGCGAGGAAGCGTGTGTTGCAGAATATCAGCGTGATTTTGTTGCGGCCAATTTCCTCGATCAGCTGCGGTATCGCATGTTGCCCGCTGTGCCCCGCCCATGGCACGCGGCCTTCGGGGAGGAGGATGTTTAGGTCAGGCTCTGCCGCAGCCTCGCCTTCGACCAAGCGCACTTGGTCGATGTCGCCATGTGGCGCGAGCCATGCGCGATAGTCATCGGGATCGGCGACGGTGGCGGATAGGGCAACGCGTTGCAGATCGGGCGCGAGAGTCTGGAGGCGCGCAAGCGACAGGCTGAGCAAGTCGCCGCGCTTGCCATTGGCGAAGGCATGCACTTCATCGATGATCACGCGCTTGAGCGTCGAGAACATATGCACGCTGTCTTCGTGGCTGAGTAGCAGCGATAATGATTCGGGCGTAGTCAGCAGTATATGCGGTGGTTTCACCCGCTGCCGCGACTTGCGGTCGGACGGCGTATCGCCCGTGCGCGCCTCGACGCGGATGGACAGGCCCATTTCTTCGATTGGCATCAACAGATTGCGCCGAACGTCGACCGCAAGCGCCTTGAGCGGGGAGATGTAGAGCGTGTGCAGGCCGTCGGCGGGATCGGTAATCAGGTCGCTCAGGCTGGGTAAAAATCCGGCCAGCGTCTTGCCCGCACCCGTCGCGGCGACGAGCAGCGCATGCCGCCCCGCACCGGCTGCCTCCAGCATCTCCAGCTGATGCCGCCGCGGCGTCCAATCGCGTGCAGCGAACCAGTCGAGGATGATGGAAGGTAATGACACCAGAGCTTAATGCCCTGCTTGCTCTCCGCGTTCCAGTCCCGATGCCGCCAATTGCGCATCAATCTGCGCCATCAGTCGGTCGAGGCCTTCTTCGCTTGACGCTTCGGCACGCGCAACCAAGACGTCCTGCGTGTTTGATGCGCGCAGCAACCACCAGCCATCGGGCGTGTTCACGCGCGCGCCGTCGGTGTTGTTGACGTCGGCGCCATCTGCCGAAAGCCGCGCGAGAACTTCGTCGATCACCGCGAACTTGCGGGTCTCATCGACCTGAAAACGCATTTCGGGTGTGTTGATCATGACCGGCATATCGCCGCGCAGTTCAGTGACGCTTTTGCCGAGCTTGGCCGACGCCGCCATTAAACGCACCGCCGCGTAAATCGCGTCATCAAAGCCATAATATTCATGCTTGAAGAAGATGTGCCCGCTCATTTCGCCCGCCAGCGGCGACCCTGTTTCCTTCATTTTGGACTTAATCAGGCTGTGACCCGTTTTCCACATCAGCGGCTGCCCGCCAAGTTGCTCCACGCGGTCAAACAGTGCCTGCGACGCCTTCACATCTGCGATAATCGTAGCGCCCGGGACATCGCCCAGTACGTCTTCGGCGAAGATCTGAAGCAATTGGTCGCCCCAGATAACACGTCCCTCGCCGTCAATCGCACCAATGCGGTCGCCATCGCCGTCAAAAGCCACTCCGAAATCGAGCTGCTTTTCCGCGACAAGCTTTTGCAGATCGACCAGATTTACAGGGTCGGTGGGATCGGGGTGATGATTGGGAAACTGGCCATCCACATCCACAAACAAAAGATGGTGCTCACCGGGTAACATCTTGACCAGCTTTTCAATTGCCGGTCCCGCCGCCCCGTTGCCTGCGTCCCACCCGATGCGAAATGCCTTTTGCGGCGCCGCTTCGGCAACGCGGGCGACATATTGGTCAAGGATATCCAAATGCTCGGAAGTACCCTCTCCGGCGGTCCAATCCCCTGCCGCCGCCATGCTGCCCAGCTTTTGGATATCTGCGCCGAAAAACGGTTTCCCCATGAGGACCATTTTGAAGCCATTATAATTGGCTGGATTATGGCTGCCGGTTATTTCAATGCCGCCGTCTACGTCGTCCAGAACGGCTTCGGCATAATATAGCATGGGCGTTGGCCCCATGCCGATACGCACAACGTCCACACCGCTGTCGTTCAATCCCTTCACCAGCGCCACTTCGAGCATTGGCGAGCTGACGCGGCCATCATAACCCACTGCGGCCTTTTTGCCACCGGCGCGGACGAGGCAGGTGCCGAAGCCGCGACCAATGGCATAGGCATCCGTCTCGCCAAGCGTTTCACCAATGATCCCGCGAATGTCATATTCACGCAGCGATGTCGGGTGGAAATTATGGGTCATGGCATTCCTATTTCTGGGACATGGCTCGGCAATTACAGCCGTCTATCATTCAAATCGTCTAACAAAAGATCGCGGGCTTTGTTCAGCGCGGCGGCCTGTGCATCGCTGCCGCCTGCATCAGGATGGTTTTGCGCAATCAAGGCGCGATGCCGCTCGCGAATGCGTTCGGCATTATCAAAACGGGAAACGCCAAGCAGAACACGGGCCGCATCAAGCGCTGCCGCGTCATTGTTTTTCCCGCCTTTGCCCAGCAGCCGCAACGTCATCCCGCGATACCACGCGGCGGCAATCACAATTGCGCCGAGCCCGAGCAGAAAGCTCCCGCGTGCGGCCAAAAAGGCGCCGCCAATCCCAAGCAATATCGGAGGTAGCTGCTGCGATTGCAGCTTTTTCGTCCACACCGCCCACGCCAGCGCGGCAATAATCAGGAGCCCCAGAAAAGCCATTAAACGAGCATGGAACCCTGCAGATCGGGAAGTGCGAGGCCGGTAACAAGTTCGCGCAATTCCTGACGCGCAGCAATATGTGCAGTCGCCAACTGTCCCAAATGGCCCTTGTCGATTAGCGTCAGCCCCGACGGGAAAAGCTCCCGATAAATGACGCGCTCGTTCAAGCCCGGCACCGACCGGAAACCAACACGCTTTGACAATTCGGCAATCGCATTGGTCATGCGCTGCTGATTGCGCGCCTCCATATTGTGCAGCCGGTTGCGCACCACGATCCAGTCGATCGTAACACCATCGGTCTTGGCCCGCTCCTTGCGTGCCTCCCAGATGAGCTCGGCATAGAAGCTCAATTTGCGCACCTTGAAGTTTTCCGCATCGACTTGGCCGATGAGGTCAAAGTCTACAAAGCTGTCATTGATCGGGGTCACGAGCGTATTTGCGCGTGTGGCGACAAGGCGGGCATATTTGTCATCGCGGCCGGGCGTGTCAAAGATCAGGAAATCATTCTCGGCACCCAGTCGTTCGACTTGCCGGTCAAGTGTCGCCTGCGAATCATGCTCAAACACTTCAAACACGGGCATGGGCAGGCTGATGCGACGTCGCGCAATCGTGTCGCGCCGGTTCTCAAGATAGCGAAACAATGTTCGCTGGCGTGAATCAAGGTCAATACATGCCACCCGCGCGCCGCGCGATGCCAGGGCAATGGCGACATGCACCGCCGTCGTCGACTTACCCGTTCCGCCCTTTTCATTAGCGAAAACAATGTGATGTGCCTTGGCCATATTCCCCCGGATCTGTCCTAAATATCTTGCGCCCGACATTTGCCTTGAAATGTCGCCACGCCGTCCCGCATAGGCGGGTTCACTTAAAGCCATTAAACAAGGCCGCCGACACGTGCAAACCATCAATCAACTTGCTTCATTACGGCACAATGTTTCCAACCTGCGAAAAGAGTGTGGGCGCATTGCGCTCGTCCCGACCATGGGGGCATTACATGACGGTCATATGGCACTGGTCGACAATGCGCGGCGCCATGCCGATGCGGTGGTGGTGTCTATATTTGTGAACCCGACCCAATTCGGCCCGAATGAAGATCTCGACGCCTATCCGCGTACGTTTGAACGCGATTCAGAATTGTTGCGTGCGGCGGGCGTCGACATCTTATGGGCGCCCACCGCGGCGACAGTATATCCGCAGGGCTTTGTGACAAAGGTGCATGTCGATGGCCCAAGCCGCGGATATTGCGGCGGTGCACGCCCCGGGCATTTTGATGGTGTCGCGCTCGTTGTCGCAAAACTGTTCAATCAGGTTCAGCCCGATGTCGCGTTGTTTGGTGAGAAGGATTTTCAGCAACTCGCGGTCATCCGCCAAATGGCCTGCGATCTCGACTTCGATCTGGAGATATTGGGCATTCCGATCGTGCGTGACACAGACGGCCTCGCACTGTCCTCACGCAATGCCTATCTGACGCCCGAGCAAAGGGCAGCGGCATTGGCTTTGCCAAGGGCGTTGGAAGACGCCGCGCGCGATATTCGTGACGGCAAAGCTGTGGCCGAAACGCTTGCCGCCGCTACTGCAAAAATATTGGCGGGCGGTTTTGATGCGGTGGACTATTTCGCGCTCGCCGACGCTTTAACGCTTGAGGAACTGCACGCCTTTGACGGCCGCGAGGCGCGGTTGTTGGTGGCGGCAAAGATCGGGAAGACCCGCCTGCTGGATAACTGCCCGCTATAGGCGCACATTTTACCTTCCAATCTGGACACGGTTTTCACGGTTTGCGTTAACCATTTGTTATCCATGTTTGGCGAGATTGATCTCACACAGTGGATGTGGGGACAGTAATCATGGTTAACAGTTTCAAAAGCGCGAATTTCTTGATGGAAAGCCGGTTGGCCGATGCGGCGCGCGGCAATGCGGACGCATTACTCGACTTGGGCATGGCCTATTCTAGCGGAAGCGGCGGTATCGAAGTGGACCTGATTGAGGCGCACAAATGGTTCAATCTCGCGGCCCTGAATGGCAGCGAAGAGGCGACGATGTGCCGCGCAGATATCTCGGACGAGATGACCGCACGCGAAATCGCAGAGGCACAGCGCCAGGCACGCGCATGGCTGCAGGCAACGGATCAACGCCGCGCGGCCTGACTTGGGCTACCGACAAGAACCATATTTCAAACTATTATTTTCTAAGCGACATCGTTGACATCTCCAATGTTGCTTCGGCACAGTTCGGTGGTAAGGCGTTCGGCGTGGGGCGAAAAGCTAGGTGCTTTTTACGCCCGCGCATTTGCATTGATGCATAAGGACGTTTTTTGACATGCCGGCACCGATACTCGTAACAGGCGCAGCGGGTTTCATTGGCCACGCCGTGGCGCACCGGTTGCTGGCGCGCGGTGAGCGCGTCATCGGTGTCGACATCGTCAATGACTATTACGACCCCGCACTGAAAGAGGCGCGCCTCGCGACCTTTGCCGGGATCAACAGCTTCGCATTTGAACGCATCGACATTGCCGACGCCGCAAAAATGGCGGCGCTCGTCCGCGACAACAACATCGTGCGCGTGGTCCATTTGGCGGCGCAGGCGGGCGTGCGGTACAGTATTGAAAATCCCTTCGCATATGAACGTTCAAATCTTGCGGGCCACCTCTCGGTCATGGAAGCGTGCCGCCATGCGGAGGGTTTTGAGCATCTGGTCTACGCGTCCTCCAGTTCAGTCTATGGCGACAAGCCGATGGGCGGCGAGGGCTTCAAGGAAGATGAACCCGCCAACGATCCCGTGTCACTCTATGCCGCGACCAAGCGCGCATGTGAGCTGATGAGCCAGTCTTACGCCACATTATATGGCTTCCCACAAACGGGCCTGCGCTTCTTTACGGTCTATGGCCCTTGGGGACGCCCCGACATGGCCTATTTCAGCTTCACGCAGAAAATCCTCAAAGGTGAGGCCATTGAGGTCTATGGCGACGGGAAAATGGCGCGCGATTTCACCTATATCGATGATATCGTCGATGGCATCATTGGCGCACTTGATAATCCACCCGCAGGCAGCGAGCACCGTGTGCTCAACATCGGTGACAGCCATCCGGTTGGCCTGATGGACATGATCGAGACGCTCGAGAAAGCCATTGGGCATGATGCGATTAAAATTATGCGGCCAATGCAGCCCGGCGATGTGACCGCCACCTATGCTGATGTGTCCAAGCTGCATGCACTGACAGGCTATAAGCCCAAGGTGATGTTGGCCGAGGGTCTGGAAAAATTTGCGGCGTGGTACCGCGAATATTACCGCGTAGCGCCTTAGCTTTTAATCTGGGACTGCCATTCATCGAATGAGGCCGCCAACTTACGGCCGGCAATTTGCCGTCCCGTCTCGCGCGGCAGGCCGAGTGAGGCCGACATCGGGCCGCCCAACAATGCGTCACCCAATGCCATCAACACCATTTCGAGCGTAAGTTCATGCAGCGAGGTGTCCGCATGTCCCTCTTCGCCAATTTCGTCGACGAGCCGATGGATCGCCTCGACAATCGGGTCGAGCGCGTCTTCATTCCCCGACAGCAGCATCCACGACGCCAGCGCACCCGCACCCTCGCGATCGAACTGGTCAAAAATCAAGTCAGCCAGCTCGTGCGGCGTCACCGCTCCGCCGCGCATTTGCGCAACCGCCGCGCCGATTTTGCTGCAGATCTTATCGCCCATATAGGCGGCAAGTTCGCGCTGCAGTCCAGAGGCGGAGCCGAAATGATGCAGCAAATTGGCGTGTGTGCGGCCAATGCGTCCCGCGACTGCTTTCAGGGTCACGGCCTGCGGACCCGATTCAAGCAACAGGTCGCGCGCGGCCTCAAGCGCCGCCAAGCGGCTGGCCTCGGGGCTTAACCGGCGCGGCATGGCGGGATCATTCAGTTGTACGATTTTTGAAGCGTGTGTGGTCATGAGTGCCTGTGCGTAATTATCATTTTACACGTTAGGCCAATTGCACTGCTTGTCCAATAGCGTTGAATGCCGCTTATGCCGCCTGAAGGCGCTCCATATATTCGCGCATGCCGAGGGGGCGCGTGCTTCGCATATCTCCATCGTCGGTGACGGCGTCCTCAAGCGAGCGTTCGTACAGCGCGCACGTCGTGGCAATGCCGCGGCCGTTGCTGTGGCGTAGTGCCGTCTTGCCGGTGCTTTGAAAGCCAAGCTTGCGCAAGACTTTGCCTGACGCGGGGTTGTCCGTGAAGTGGCTGGCGTGCAGCTTTCTGTGCCCAATGGCTTTGGCGATCTCAATGACGGCGCGGCCGGCTTCGGTGGCAAAGCCCAATCCCCAATATGGCCTGCCGATCCAATAGCCGAGTTCGGCGTCATTATTGAAGTTACCAATCCCGCACTCGCCGATCAGGCGCGGCGTGCCATTGGTGCGCAGCATCAGCAAAAAGGAAGGGAAGTGCGCGTCATGCTGCTGCGTGGCAAAGCGGACGGCGTCCTCGGTGGTGAAGGGCCAGGGCGCGCGGGCGAGATTGCGGACAATACCTTCATCGGCAATTGCCTGATGAAGTTCGCCCGCATCTTCGGGCCAGCTTGGCCGCAATAACAATCTTTCGGTTCTCGCGAACATCATTTCTCTCCGGTTCTGCGCCGCCCTTTGCACGATAAAGCGACAGCGGTGTTACAGTTCCTCCGCAGGAGGCTGAGAACAGGGAGAATGAGACAAAAAGAAAGGGAGACCGGTTGACCCGTCTCCCTGTTCAAAGGTGGAAACCACCTGATGCGATTTCCGGGTCATCCGTCTGGACAACCCGGTATCGATTGTCCTGTTTATTCGGCCGCCGCGGCTGCCATGTCGACCGACACATATTTGCGGCCAAGTTTGCCAGCGTGGAAACGCACACGGCCCGCGACGAGCGCGAACAAAGTGTGGTCCTTGCCAAGGCCAACGCCTGCGCCAGGATATACCTTGGTGCCGCGCTGACGGATGATAATGTTGCCACCGATGACGCTTTCGCCACCGAATTTCTTAACGCCAAGGCGGCGGCCTGCTGAATCGCGACCGTTGCGTGACGAACCACCTGCTTTTTTATGTGCCATGGTCTAAACTCCTAAGTCAGAGCGTTACCGCTCAAGCTTCCTTTGAAGCTGCAGCCTTTTTGGGCGCAGCGGCTTTCTTTGGTGCGGCTTCAGCCTTTTCGGCTTTCGGCGCAGCAGCCTTTTTCTCTTCCTTGCCTACGGCGAGGATACGCAGCAGCGTCAGTGATTGACGATGGCCCTGCTTACGACGATAATTGTGGCGACGACGCTTTTTGAAAACGATCACCTTTTCGCCGCGCTCTTGCGCAATGATTTCGGCAGAAACGGTCAGGCCGTTTACGTCCTGCACTGTGTCGCCGTCACCGGCCAACAGAACGTCACCAAGCGAGATCTTGTCACCCGCTTCACCAGACAGTTTTTCAACTGCGATTTTGTCTCCGGCGGCTACGCGATACTGCTTGCCGCCTGTGCGCACGATTGCGAACATGGCTATAACTCATCCGTTTCTACAGCTTAGCGCCCTTTTGAAGCGCGGTTGCTCAAACGCGTTACTCCAAAAGACGAATCTTGGGAGGTCACGCAAGAAGGGGCGCAGCTAGTCCAAGGATTTCATCCTGTCAACGCCTTTTGCCCGCTAGT
>JBILOZ010000078.1:0-9814 GCA_044374245.1 Sphingorhabdus sp.
TTTGCGAACCGGGCTGCAATTCACCAGACAAAATCATGCTGCGGATATTGTTATATGCTCGTTCCGATGCCCGGGACATTAGTGCAACGCTCCTCTTGACGAATGCCATTTGTATACAATAAGCTGCATTGAAAGCAATAATTGGTACAACAGGGGATTAGGTTACATGCGTATTGGAAAAAGTGCACTCCTCTCATCGATTGCAGTCAGTGTCTTGGTGCCCGCATCGGCATTCGCACAGACGGCCGAAGAGGGCGTTGAAGCTGAAGAAATCATCGTAACCGCGCGTCGCCAGAATGAACGGCTCTTAGACGTCCCGGCTTCTGTATCCGTCATTGATGCCGAATCGCTTGCGAAAACCGGCGCAGACAATGCGCAAGGCTTTGCCCAGCTGACACCCGGTGTAACGATCGTAACGGGAACCGCGGAAGCCGGTGATACCCAGATCAACATCCGCGGCATTAACGGCGCGCGTGACGCTGAAAGCTCGGTCGCTTTGGTCGTTGACGGCATTTTGAAGACCAACACCGCGCAACTCAACCAAACGCAAGGCACGCTGCGCCAGATCGAAATATTGAAGGGCCCACAAGGCGCCATTTATGGTCGCAACGCTGCCGCTGGCGCCATCGTCGTATCGACAGTGAAGCCGGGCGATGTCCTCGAAGGCGCAGTGAAGCTTAGCTACGCTAATGAAAAGACGATTGAAGGTTCGGCCTACATCTCATCGCCATTGGGCGATAATGCAGGCTTCGTTCTGTCGGGCAACTACCGCAGCACGGACGGTTTTTACCGCAACCTGTATCTCGATCAAAAGGTGGTCGATGATCAGGAGGTCTACTCCATCGACGGCCGCTTTATGACGCAACTGGGTGATGCGACGGAACTTGACGTAAAGGCGCGCTATTCGAAGTTCTCCGGTGCGTCGATTAACTTCAACTCGGTATTTCATATCGAAGCTTTTGGCGGTGCATTCTTCGAAGACGTCGATGCGCACGAACTGCGTTACTACAGCAACATCCGCCCAACGAACGACCAGCGGTCGATCGACCTTTCGGCAAAAATCGATCATGACTTCGGTTCAACACGGCTCACCGCCTGGGCTTTGTATGCTGATGTCGACCAAAGCCTGACGGCGGACGGTACCTCGGCTGATTTCGCACGTTATATTGCACCAGCGCTGGGCGCGCCTTCGAACGCAACAAACGTGGCTGTGCAAAACCAATGTTTTACAACGACCGCATCTTTGACAGGCTTCCCGGTCAACGCACCGGGCGCTGTTGGACAAATTCCAGTGCCATTTATCTTTGCACCAACGACCGGCTCAACCTTCGGTGCGTACAGCCCGACAACCTGCGACGGCACGCAGCTGCAAATTCGCAACCAAAAGGACATCAGCGGCGAAATCCGTTTGGCGTCGAACACGGATAGCGCGCTGAACTGGCAGCTGGGGGTCTATGGACTGCACATCGACCGCACAGTGGGCGTCAGCCTCGGCGCTGACTTGGGCCAAGGTGTCAGCCGTACGCTGTACAATGCACCGGGCAGCAGCAACCCGACTTCGCAGTTGTTCAACGACACGTTCAAGACCGATGTTTATGCTGCATTTGGTTCGCTCGACTATACAATGTCCGATCAATTCAAAGCGGGCGTTGCATTGCGCTATGACGTTGAAGATCGCACAACGTCCAACCTCGTGCCAAATGTGTTTGACCCGATTACCGGGGCGAAGATCAATCCAGGCCTTCCTGCAACAGGCGGTATTGCTGATAAATCGGCCAGCTTTAAGCAAGTGCAGCCAAAGGTCACACTTAGCTACACGCCGAATAGCTCGACAAACATCTACGCCAACTGGGGCATCGGATTTAAATCGGGCGGCTTCAACAACACCGGTTCGTCTGCTCTGGTGAACGCAAACTTCAACATTCCTGCAATCGGTGCAGGCGTGACGATCAATGACCTGTTCCGCAAAGAACGGTCGAGCTCATTTGAAGCGGGCATCAAGGGGTCGTTGTTCGACAACCGCGTGACGTTTGATCTTGCTGGTTATTACACCCGCATCACAGACATGCAGTTCTTTGAATTCTTTGTGGGCTCCTTTGGTCTGCTGCGCGTTGTTTCCAACATCGATCAGGTTGATGTTAAGGGCGTCGAGCTGAACACAACTGCCAAAATTATGGATGGTTGGAAGGTCTTCGGTTCGGTCAACCTGACGGACAGCGAAATTAAGGAAAATGCGTCACGGCCGTACACCGTGGGCAACAAATCGCCTTATACCGCAGACTACACAATCAACCTTGGTAGCCAGATCGATACACCGCTTAATGACAGCATGGATCTGGTGCTGCGTGCCGATTACCGGATTACCGGTGCGACGTGGTTCCACACCGTTCAGGATCAAACACGGTCAACGATTTTCAGCCAGCTGCTGCCAATTTCGGCGCTCGCGCTCCCCGGGGCCGTTGGAAACGCCAATTACAGCGTAGCCAAGCGTGATCCGTTCGGCGTCTTGAACCTGCGCTTTGGTCTCGAAGGTGATAACTGGAATGTCACTGCATTCGCTGACAATTTGCTCGATCGCAAATATATCAACGAAGCCATTCCAGCGATTGAATTTGGCGGTTCATTCATCTCGCCAGGCGCACGTCGCCTGATGGGTGTCGAAGTGGGCTACAAATTTTAATCAGACCGTTCATACGCTCTAACAGAAGTTGGTAGTTGAATTCCGTTCTCGCACTTTGGCTAAGTGCGTGGGACAAAGCTAACGGTAGGATGGCATCGCGAGTAATACTCGTGGTGCCATCTCGCTATATGTCATGGCATTTTGCCTAGCCGAAACACCGCAAAATAAATAAGCTGATGTCTTATTGCTCTCGGGGCAATGTCACCCTCAACGCAAGCATTCAGACGGTGACGATGCTGCAGTCATAGATAATCCACGCATGTGCCTCTCGTCAGATTTTGGTGAGGGCAGCAAAGTAAAAAATGTCTTCAATATCGCTCAGGCACACGACACAGCCAGCCATCCGGGCCAATCGCGCCGGCTTGTGGTCATCGAAGAGGGCTGCTTATGAGCCGCGCACCAATGTGCTGCGTGCAAGACGGTATACCAATCCGGCCAGCCCGTCATAATTGGCGCGGTGGTAAGCCGAATCGGGTGCCAATTGTGCGGTCAGGCGTTTGTGCGCTGTCCCAAGTGCATGATACGGCACGCTGGGCAGCAAATGATGCAACGCATGGTAACGCAGCCCCACAGGTGCCCAGATCTCTGCCAGCAGGCCGGGGGGCGGGACGTTGACGCTGTCGAGGAACTGCGCGGTCACACTCAATGGCTCACCATCATTTTCCCATAAATGCGCGACCAGCGTGCGGACTTGGTTGAGCACGGCAACGCTCGAGACAATGGCAAGGAAGATGAGGAAGGACTGGAGCGGGATGAAGCCTGTAAATACACCCGTCAGCAGCGCAATCGACCAGATGCTTGCTGCGGTTTCCTGCACGATCCAGTTGCGATGTGCGTCGCCCTCCGCCGGTCTGCGCCGAAATGCAGGGTTGATCGCCAGACCCGAATAACGTTCGACCACGATCTTGCGCAACGCGGGAATGAACAGCGAAAGCGGGGCAAGCACGGCGTTGCGGAACAGCAAAGCAATTGGCGCCAGTAAAGAAACGATGATGAAGACAGGCAGCGTCCATGGCTTCATCAGCGCCAAGGGCAGATATTCCGGATCCTGGTCGGTGCCATAACGCGTGCGTGCGTGGTGCAGGTTGTGGATGCCTTCATACATATAAGACGGCACGAGCAGGGGCACGCCAATCACGGCGTTAAAGCCAAAGCGGAAACCGGGAAGCGCGGAATGCTTCACATGCGTGACTTCGTGAATGAAGCCGCCGGCGCGATATAGGCCAAGGATCGAGACCAAAGCCGCAACGCACTGAACCCACAGGGTTCCCGACATGATGGCCACCGCAAGCCCGGCATAACCAACCAGCGCCGACAAAAGGAAATCCGACCAGAAAATGCGTGGGTTGGGCGCGGCAAGATCACGCGTGAGTTCGGCAACCGCACGCAACATCGCTTTGTCATCAGGAACCTGTTTGAGACGCGCTGCGCGCCCGACGAGATCGCCGCCGGAAATGGCGCCGTCTGTGTGCGTGTGCGGGGTCAGTAACATTTCACTCATGCGCGTATCAATCTGTCTGCCGGAACCTGTTTGACCCTACATAGGCATTAGTCGTGGCGATAAAATGGCAAAATATATGAATTATGGCCGTTTTCTTTCGGCGCGCGAAGCCTAGCACGCGCACAGGCTTGCCAGCCGTGGCTTGGGCGCTAAACAAACGGGCATGTTAGGTGTCTGTTATTATCCCGAGCACTGGTCCGAGGATCATTGGCCACGCGACGCGCAAAGAATGTATGATCTTGGGCTGCGCTTTGTCCGGATTGGCGAATTTGCGTGGGGTCGCATCGAAAAGGCGGAAGGCATATTCGATTGGGCGTGGATGGACCGCGCGATCGACGTGCTCGGCGCGGCCGGACTGAAAGTCGTGCTTGGAACGCCGACCGCAACGCCGCCCAAATGGCTGTGCGAAAAATATCCCGACATTTTGCCTGTCGATATCAACACCGGCCAAGTCCGTGGTTTCGGATCGCGCCGCCATTATGACTTTTCGAGTGAAACATATCTGGTGCAGGCGGAACGCATCACTGCCGCCATGGCGCAGCGTTATGGCAGTCATCCGCATGTGGCCGGTTGGCAAACCGACAATGAATTGTGCTGCCACGATACGACCATGAGCGCATCGCCAGCGGCGCTGGAAAAATTCCGGGCCTATTGTGCGCAACGTTATGGCACGATTGCGGCGCTGAATGCGGCGTGGGGCAATGTGTTCTGGTCGATGGAATATGACCATTTTGACCAGATCGACCTGCCGTTTTTCACGGTGTGCGAAACGAACCCCGCGCATCGCTTGGCCTATCGGCGCTTTGCGTCGGAACAGGTCGTGCGCTTTCATGACGTCATGATATCGGCCATTCGCCGCCACGCCGCGCCGCACCAGTGGGTGACGCATAATATCATTCCGCCAGCGACAACGGGCGTCGACAATGCCGCGCTGACCCGCGACCTCGATTTTGTCAGCTATGATAATTATCCGCTCGGCTTTTCCGATCAGCTCATGGCCAAAGCATCGGCTGATGCATGGAAACCATTCATGCGCACGGGGCATCCTGATTTGGCAGCGCTCAATTTTGATTCGGTGCGCGGGCTATCCAAAGGTGCGTGGTGGGTCATGGAGCAGCAGCCCGGGCCCGTAAACTGGGCGCCGCATAATCCGCGTCCTGCGCCGGGCATGGTGCGGCATTGGACGCTTCAGGCTTTTGCCCATGGCGCGGCCTGCGTGGCCTATTTCCGCTGGCGGCAAGTGCCCTTTGCCCAAGAACAAATGCATGCCGGGCTCAGACGGCCTGATGACATGCCCGCCGCGGCGTGGGCGGAAGTGGAACAGGCGGCATCGGACATGCAAAGGCTTGGCGACCTGTCCATTGTGGCTGCCAAGTCCCCTGTCGCCATCGTCATTGATCCGGTGTCCGGCTGGGTCGACGACATTGAACGACAGGGTGCGGGATATCGCTACGACGCGGTCGTCTTCCAATATTATCGTGCGTTGCGGGGCTTGGGCGTGGATGTCGACTTTGTGTCCGCAGGCGACGCGCAGCTGGCTGGATATCGACTGGTCGTTGTGCCGACCATGGCGGTGGTTGACGATGCCGCGTTCGATGCGTTGCACGCGAGCGATGGAATATTGCTCTTCGGGCCACGCGCGGGTGCGAAGACCGATGAATTTTCGATGAGCGAAGGCCTGCCGCCCGGGCGGCTGCGTGACTTTGTGCCTGTCAAAGTCACTTCAGTCGAAACGCTGCGCGCGGATTGCGGTGGTAGCATTGCGTATAAAGGCGCGGAATATGAAAGCGGCCGGTGGCGCGAGACGATCGAAGTTGGCGATGCGGACATCATGGCAACTTATGAGGACGGCGCGCCGGCAGCGGTCCGGGCTGGCCGAAGCATCTATCTTGCTACGCTGACGGACGATGCCTTTCTGACTAACTTGCTTGTCGATTTATGTGCGGAGGCGGACCTGCAGATTACGCCGCTGCCGCCCACGCTGCGCTTGCGCCGACGGGGCGAACTGACTTTCGCGTTCAATCTGGATAGCGCCAACGCGCGCGCCCCTGCACCAACGGGCGCAGAATTTGTCATCGGCGGTTCGGACATCGAACCTTATGGCGTTGCTGTCTGGCGTTAACGTTCTTTGGTCGCGCTGAATTTCACGTCCGGATGCTTTTCCTGCTGATAACCAACATCCCATGACGAACGCGCCATAAATACGGGATGGCCATCGCGGTCCTTCGCCATGTTTCCGCCATTGAACGAGATGAATTGCGCCAGCGCCGTGTTCGACCCGATGAGCCAGCGTGCGGTGTCATAAGGCGCGGGCTCCAGAAACGCATCGACTTTATACTCCGCCTCAAGCCGCGAAATCAGAACGTCGAGCTGAAGTTGCCCGACGACACCAATCACCCAGTTTGAACCGATCTCCGGATAGAAGACTTGAATGACGCCCTCTTCGCTCAGGTCATCCAGCGCCTTGCGCAGCTGCTTGGTCTTCGTGGGGTCGCGTAAGACGACGCGGCGCAAAATTTCCGGTGCAAAGTTGGGCAGGCCCGTAAACCGCACGTCGTTGCGCTCGGACAAAGTATCGCCGACGCGCAAGGTGCCGTGGTTTGGAATACCGATGATATCGCCGGGTTCAGCGCTGTCGGCAATCTCGCGATCTTGCGCGAAAAACAGAATCGGCGAATGAATCGCAACGGGCTTGCCAAGCCCCGAAGGCGTCAGCTTCATGCCGCGTTTGAAGGTGCCGGAACACAATCGCATGAACGCAATGCGGTCACGGTGCTGCGGGTCCATATTGGCCTGCACCTTGAAAATGAAGCCCGTGACTTCTTTTTCAGATGGATCAATGTCGCCCTTTGAACTGGGTTGCGGGCGGGGTGGCGGCGCATATTTGGCGATGGCGTTGATGAGTTCGATCACGCCGAATTCTTTCAGCGCGGAGCCGAAATAAACAGGCGTTAGGTCACCATTTTGGAACGCGGTCAGATCGAACTCGGAATATCCAGCCTGCGCGAGCTCCGCCTCTTCGCGCAGCCGCGCGACGCCCGCGGGCGTGAGCACATCTTCAAGGCTTGTCGCATTCAGGCCGTCATGGTCACTGACTTTGCCTTCAAACGCCCTGCTGTCGCCCGATGGCTGGCTCAGGCGACCGCTGTTAAAGTCGTAAAGGCCTTCAAACTCGCCGCCCATGCCCACCGGCCAGTTCATAGGGCACACATCGAGCGCCAGCGCATCGGCGACTTCGTCGATGGTCTCAAATGCGGGGCGACCTTCACGATCCACCTTGTTGACGAAGGTGATGATCGGAACGCTGCGCAGGCGGCAAACTTCGAAAAGCTTGCGGGTCTGCGGCTCAATACCCTTTGCCGCGTCGATGACCATGATGGCAGAATCGACCGCAGTCAGCGTCCGGTACGTATCTTCGGAGAAATCTTCATGCCCCGGCGTGTCGAGCAGGTTGAAGACAATGTCGTCTTTTTGAAACGTCATCACCGATGACGTAACCGAAATTCCGCGCTGCTGTTCAATCTTCATCCAGTCCGAACGCGCACGGCGTGCTTGACCGCGCGCCTTTACTTCGCCGGCCAAGTGAATGGCGCCACCTTGAAGCAAAAGCTTCTCAGTCAGCGTTGTTTTACCCGCATCGGGGTGGGAGATAATGGCAAAGGTTCGGCGGTTGAGCGTCATACCGCGCGGCTTAGGGATGATTGATTATCGCTTCAACCCGTTTGTCAGAAGGTCGGCGGCGATAGTGGCAACTTCAGCTGCATCGCGATCTTCACCAAGGACACCAAAACGCAGCCCCAAAAACACGTTCATGCCGACAATGGCCCAAGCATGGACCTCCTCGACATCGTCCCGCACTTGCCCTTTGGCCGCAGCTTCTTTCAAGCTGGCGAGATATCCGTTGACGGTATCTTCATAATGCGCGCGGTAACTTGGCGGATCGACAAATTCAGCTTCGTCAATAATCCGGTACAATTCCTTATGCTCGCGCACAAAATTCAAAAATTTGTTCAGGCCCTTACGCTCACCTTCAAGCCGGTCTGGCTCCGCAGCGATCACCGGCCCTACCGTTTGCCGTACTTGCGCCGACATATCGCGAACCAGCGCGCGGAAGAGCGAATCTTTGGAATCAAAATAGGTGTAGAAGCTACCCAAGGCCACGCCGGCGCGCTGCGTAATAGACACGACGGAACTTTCGTGAAATCCCTTTTCGCCAAATTCGGCGGCAGCAGCGTCCAACAACAGACGCAACGTTTTGCGGCCCCTTTCGGTGCGGGGTGTTTTTTCAGCCGGTGTCATTGTTGCTGATATGCCACGTTCGGCCGACATTCGCTATACTTCCCAAAGCCATTAAGTTGAAACATGGTTCAACTTTCAGTATACGCATATTTGGAAATGGGTAAAGGCCCGCATTTCAATCAGGAGAGTGACAATGAAATCCACCAAAATTTCGATGATCCGCGCAGCATTATTGGCCAGCATTGCCGTTTCCGGCTTGGCAGTGACCGTGCCTGTTATGGCGCAAGAAGAAGCTGCGGGTGCGGACAATATTGACGAAATTATCGTCACTGCCCGCCGCCGTGAAGAAAATCTGCTCGATGTGCCCATCGCCGTCAGCGCATTTTCGGGCGAAGCGCTTGAATTGCGTGGCGCGCTTGATCTGACCGACATTGGCAACATCACGCCGAACACGACGCTTGAAACATCGCGCGGCAGTAACTCCACATTGTCCGCTTTTATTCGCGGCATCGGTCAACAGGATCCAGTGTCGGGTTTTGAACCCGGTGTCGGCATCTATTTGGATGATGTATATTTGAACCGTCCGCAAGCTGCGGTCCTCGACATATATGAGGTAGAACGCATCGAAGTTCTGCGCGGGCCGCAAGGCACGTTGTACGGCCGCAACACCATCGGCGGCGCTGTGAAATATGTCACCAAGCGTTTGCCGCAAGAGTTCGCATTGAGCGCACGCGCAACGGTCGGTACTTATGATCAGGCCGACGGCGTCGTGACTGTGTCCGCACCGGTTGGCGAAATCGTGCGCGTCGGCGGCAGCGTCGCGCGGCTTTCACGCGGCGGTTTTGGCGATAACCTGACCACCGGCCTTGAAAATTATAACAAGGACGTATGGGCTGCGCGCGGCACGTTGGAACTTGGCGGATATGGCGCGCCGGTTTCGGTTCGTATCAGCGGCGATTATAGCCATGACAAGAGCGACCCGCGCGGCGGTCATCGCATCATACCCGGATTGTTGTCGGGCGCACCCGTGTTGGATAATGTTTTTGACACACGCGGCGGACTTGTCGATCCGAAACAGGATATCGAAGCTTATGGCCTCGCCATGAACATTTCGGTGGACCTGTCCGACACCCTGACCCTTCGTTCCATCAGTGCATGGCGTAAAGATGACACGCTGACGCCCATCGATTTTGACGCGCTGCCTGCGGCGGATGTTGACGTCCCCGGTGGCTATTTCAACGAACAGGTCAGTCAGGAAGTGCAACTACTTGTGGACGCTGGTCCGTTCAGCGGCATGGTCGGTGCATATTATCTGGATGCCACGGCAGATACCTTGTTCGATGTGCGCCTGTTCACGACGCTCAGTGGATTGACGGCATTTACCAATGCTGCGG
>JBILOZ010000080.1:0-9591 GCA_044374245.1 Sphingorhabdus sp.
TGCGAAGACCCCAGGTTTCGGTCTTTACGACCTTACCTTTATTGTCTTCCACAATCTTGGTGGCAACTTCTGCCAGCGCATCAACCTGGGCCTGTGAAAGGTCCTGACGCGCCAAAAATACATGCTCATACATTGGCATGGGCGTTTCCTTGTTCCTACCGATCGCTGACGCAGCACCATGCATACGCCCCTCCGGCCTTCTTCGATTCCACAAGGGTTACCCCAAGCGAAGTGGCGCGCTTAGGTGGGATTTACGCAGAATGCAAGCGATTCGCCGGAATGACGCGACGTCCCGTTATCGCTAGACACCAAGCCGCGCCAAAATATCTGCCGCAAACGCGCTCAACGTATCATCCCGCGCGCCCATGATGACGATACGGTCGCCGGGTTGCGCGAGATTGACCATGCGGTTGCCGCAGTCTTCACGCGCCGGGATATATTCGGCATTTTGGCCGGCTGCAGTGACAGCGTCGGTGATGCTTTGGCTGCCAATGCTCTTGTCGACAGTGCCGCCAAAATAGACGGGATCGCAGAGGATGAGGTGATCGTCCTTGCCAAGCATGTTTGCAAAAACGCCCGCCAATTCAGCGCCCATAACGCGGATCGGGCCGTAGCCATGCGGTTGAAAGAAGGCGATGATCCGCCCCGGGAAGGCTTTGAGTGTTGCAAGCGTTGCGGCAATCTTGTCGGGGTTGTGGCCGAAATCGTCAATGACAGTGATGTCGTTTGCGGTGCCAACAATGTCGAAGCGGCGGGCGAGGCCGTTGAAGCGCTCTATCGCGCGAACAGCCTTAGCAACAGTCACGCCGAGCGCGGTTGCGGCGGCGATGGCGGCCAGTGCGTTGGCGATATTATGGCGACCGGGGACAATGAGCGCGACGTCATGGGTATCGCCCATTGCGTGGAGCGTGAAACGGCTGCCCAGCGGCAGGTCCACGATATCGGTCGCGCGGAAATCAGCCTGCGCTGCAAAGCCGAAGCTGATGGCCCCTGCCAGCGCCAACGGCTCCATGAGCGCCACAGTCTCTGCGTCATCGGCGTTCCACACGCTGGTCTTTGCTTTCTTGGCAAAGTCACCGAACAGCTGCCGCAATTCTTCAAGGCTTTTATGGTCGAGGCTGACATTGTTGAGCACCGCGACTTCGGGGGTGAACAAGGCGATAGAGCCATCGCTTTCGTCGACCTCCGAAACAAAAACGTCCCCCTGCCCCACACGTGCGCTGGCAAACGGCGCGTCATCGGCGACGAAATTCTTCATCACCGCGCCGTTCATGATCGTCGGGTCGAGCCCTGCATCGGTCAATATCCAGCCGATCATGCCCGTGACGGTCGACTTTCCACTGGTTCCACCAACGGCAACACTGCGCGGCGCATTATTGAACAAGTCAGCGAGCAGCTCTGCGCGCGTCATGCGGGCACAACCCAAGGCATTCGCCTTGGCCACATCAGGCACGCTGTCTTCGATAGCGGCAGACGCAATCAGAATTTGGTCACCGCTGATGAGGCCACTGCCGTCTTGGGCAAACAGGTCGATGCCAAGGCTTTGTAACCATTCAAACTTGGCGCCCAAGCGGCCCTGATCCAACGCGCGGTCCGAGCCGGCGACGGTTGCGCCGGCATCGCGAACGATATTCGCCAAGGGCAACATGCCCGAACCGCCAATGCCACAGAAGAAATAGGATTTGTTTTTGTGCATAAGCGTCGGTTATTGGGTAGGAAGGGTTTTGGCAATGGCAAGCGAAGGTAACCGCAGTCCTGAGCAGCAGTCGCATCGCGGCTGCGCCGGTCAAAGGGCGGTTATCGGCGGAGAAACACCCTTCGACTTTTCGCCAGCGCTTGCGCGCTGACGGCTCAGGGCTACGGTGTGGGGATGGAAGGCTTTTCATGAAAATCGGGATATGCGCACCATCGACGCCCTTTACGCGTGAAGACGCTGCACGCGTTTCGGCGCTTGCAGCAACCTCACATCCGAGCGCGGAGCTTTACTTTCATGACCAATGCTTTGCCGAGGCGGGGCATTTCGCGGGTTCGGATGACGAACGGCGCGACGCTTTTGTGGCGCTTGCCAATGACCCCAGCTTTGATGCGGTCTGGTTTGTCCGTGGCGGATATGGCGCATGCAGGATCGCCGAAGACGCTGTCGCGGCTCTAAAGCCCGCCGCAGCTCACAAGATGTACATGGGCTATAGCGACGCTGGCAATTTGCTCGGCGCTTTATATCGCGCGCGCATTGGCCGCGTGTGCCATGGCCCCATGCCTGCGGACATACGACGCGCAGGCGGCGAAGCAGCCGTGACCCGTGCGCTTGACTGGATCGTGCACCAATCGCCGCACGCGCTTGAACCGCATGTGCAGGCGGGGGAAAAAAATGCTGCGTTCAACCTGATGACGCTGGCCATGATGGCCGGAACACCATTGATGCCCGACCTCAATGGTCATGTGTTGATGGTCGAGGAAGTCAGTGAATATCTGTATGGATTTGACCGGGCCTTTTTCAATGTCAGCACCCATTTGCAATCCGCTGGCCTCGCGGGATTGCGGCTTGGCCGTGTCAGCGATGTGCCCGAAAATGACCGGCCATTTGGCGAAGGCGCAGAAGACATTGCAAGGCGCTGGTGTGCCAAGACGGGCATCGCCTATCTGGGCCGCGCGGACATCGGCCATGACGCCGATAACCGCATCGTGCCGTTCGGGCTTGCAACATCCAGCGCCGCACCATAGGCGATTTGGCACAAACACGGACTGACGGGAGCAAATATGCGCGCATTTATATTTCCAGGACAAGGCAGCCAGGCGGTTGGCATGGGCAAAGCGCTCGCGGACGCCAGCCCCACCGCCCGCGCGGTGTTTCAGGAAGTCGACGAAGCGCTTGGCCAACATCTGTTCCGGTTGATGTGTGACGGCCCCGAAAGCGAACTTACGCTGACCGAAAATGCGCAGCCTGCGATTATGGCAAATGCCATTGCGACCTTGCGCGTCCTCGAAACCGAAGGCGGCGTCCGCCTTTCGGAGAAATGCAATTTCGTCGCGGGCCATTCCTTGGGCGAATATAGCGCGCTGTGTGCCGCTGGCGCGCTGCCATTGTCCGTGACGGCAGCATTGTTGAAGCTTCGCGGCCGCGCCATGCAGGCCGCTGTTCCCGTTGGCATTGGCGCGATGGCTGCGTTGCTTGGCGCAGATATCGAAAAAGCCGAAGCATTGGCTGCGGCTGCGGCTGAGGGCGAAACCTGCACCGTCGCAAATGACAATGATCCGTCGCAGGTGGTGATTTCAGGACATAAAGGCGCGATTGACCGTGCCATTGAGCTGGCCAAGGACCATGGAATCAAGCGCGGCATATTGTTGCCGGTATCCGCACCCTTTCACTGCCCATTGATGCAACCGGCAGCCGATGAAATGCAAAGCGCGCTTGGCACGACGACCATTCATGCGCCGCTGGTCCCGCTTTTTGCGAACGTGACGGCAGCGCCGGTGTCCGAACCCGACATCATCGCTGCGCAATTGGTACAGCAGGTAACTGGCCGCGTGCGCTGGCGTGAGTCCGCTATCGCGATGGCGGACACTGGCGTCACCCATTTCATTGAGTTTGGCGGCAAAGTGCTATCACCTATGGTCAAGCGCAGCACGCATGAAGACATTACAACCACGAGCGTCATCAGCATGGATGACATCGAAGCTTTGTTGAAAGCGATATAATGACGGATCAAATTCTCCAGTCGCGCGATGGCGGCATATTGACCATCACGATGAACATGCCGGAAAAGCGCAACCCGATATCGGACGTCGGCGTCGTTGAACAGATTTGCGATGCCTTCATGGCTGCGGACCAAGATATGTCAGTGCGCTGCGTTATCCTAACGGGTGCTGGAACAGTATTTTCATCCGGCGGCGACCTGAAACAGATGCGCCCCGACAGCGGCGGCCTGCGCGCCGGATTGCCTGCCGAAACGCGGCGGAACTATAAATATGGTATTCAGCGGTTGCCGCTGATGTTTCAGGCGCTTGAGGTGCCCGTTGTTGCGGCCGTCAACGGCCCCGCCATCGGCGCAGGGCTTGACCTGACCACGATGTGCGACATTCGTATCGCAGCAGCCTCCGCCAAATTCGCGGAGAGCTTTGTGCGCCTTGGCATTACGCCGGGTGATGGCGGCGCATGGCTTTTGCCCCGCATCGTCGGTTTTTCCAAAGCCACCGAGCTTGCGTTGACGGGCGAAACCATCGACGCGGCAGAGGCGCTGCGCATCGGCCTTGTGTCCGAAGTCGTGGACGATGCCGATCTGATGAATGCTGCGCGCAAGGTGGCGGACAAGATCGCCGCCAACCCGCCACATGCCGTCCGCATGACCAAGCGGCTGTTGCGCGAAGGCCAGACGGCGGACCTGAAAAATATCCTCGAAATGTCCGCCGCGATGCAAAGCCTTGCGCATGCCACTGCAGACAATGACGAAGCCATCACCGCGTTTCTCGAAAAACGCGCACCCGAGTTTAAGGGAGAATAATATGTTTGATCTTACTGGCATGACGGCACTCGTCACCGGGGCATCGGGCGGTATTGGCAGCGCAATCTGCCACGCGCTCGCGGCGCAAGGCGCGCAGCTGGCTGTTTCAGGCTCCAACGTCGAAAAGCTGGAGGCGTTTCGCGCATCACTGGGCGGCGATCATGTCGCGGTGCCATGCAACCTTGGCGACAAGGAGAGCGTCGAAGCGCTTGTCCCCGCTGCGCTCGAAAAATTGGGCAAGATCGACATTTTGGTCAATAATGCGGGCGTGACACGCGACAATTTGACCATGCGTATGAAGGATGAGGAATGGGATGACGTCATCCGCATCAACCTCGAAGCGACATTCCGCCTCATGCGCGCGGCGACCAAACCGATGATGAAAGCGCGCTTCGGCCGTATCATCACGATAACCAGCGTTGTGGGCACGACCGGCAACCCCGGACAGGCCAATTATGCCGCATCGAAAGGCGGCCTCACCGCCATGACCAAGGCGATTGCGCAGGAATTGGCGAGCCGCAATGTCACCGCAAACTGCGTCGCACCGGGCTTTATTGCGACCGCGATGACCGAAACTTTACCGGACGCCCAAAAAGAAGCGCTGAATGCGCGTATTCCTATGGGACGCATGGGCGAAGGCGCGGATATTGGCGCTGCGGTGGCCTATCTCGCGTCGAAAGAGGCTGGCTATGTCACAGGCCAGACAATCCATGTAAATGGCGGCATGGCGATGCTTTGAAGCATAACCTTCGCTTGCCACTTGCCAGCGGGCAATCTGGACATTAGGGCGATTACTGAAATTCATCCTCCCAACAATATAAGGGGCACAAAAATGAGCGATACCGCAGAACGGGTCAAAAAAATTGTAGTTGAGCATCTCGGCGTTGAAGCTGACAAGGTCACGGAAGCTGCAAGCTTCATCGACGATCTTGGCGCAGACAGCCTCGACATCGTCGAACTCGTCATGGCGTTCGAAGAAGAATTCAACGTTGAAATTCCTGACGATGCGGCTGAAAAGATCGCTACCGTCAAGGACGCGATCGACTTCATCAACAGCAACGGCTGAACCGTCTCGCGCGCTGTGTCGCGCGGGCAGTTATAAATTCCAACGGCTTTCCGACCGGCGTCAACAGCGCTACCGTCGGAAAGCCGTTTGCATTTTGGCACTTGTTCGCGGTATTGGGCTGCGAAGATTAGCATTTTGGAGATAACGCAATGCGTCGTGTCGTGGTCACTGGACTAGGTCTGGTCACACCTTTGGGGGCTGATGTCGAAACGACATGGTCCAACCTGATTGCTGGAAAATCCGGCGCAGGCATGATTACGCGTTTTGACGCCAGCGACCATAAATGTCATATTGCCTGCGAGGTTAAGCCAAAGGACCACGCATGGGGCTTTGACCCCGACAAGCGCGTTGACCACAAGGTTCAGCGGCAGGTTGATCCCTTTATCATTTACGGCATCGATGCCGCAGGTCAGGCATTGGAAGACGCCGGTCTCACCGAATTGACCGAAGAACAAAAGCTACGCGCTGGCTGCTCCATCGGATCCGGCATTGGCGGTCTGCCTGGCATTGAAAGCGAAGCATTGCTGCTCGCGGAAAAAGGCCCCGGCCGCGTCAGCCCGCATTTCGTGCATGGCCGGCTGATCAACTTGATCTCTGGTCAGGTCAGCATTAAATATGGCCTAAAAGGCCCCAATCACGCCGTGGTGACCGCCTGTTCAACCGGCGCGCATTCCATTGGTGATGCCGCGCGTATGATCCGCGACGATGACGCCGACATTATGTTGGCTGGCGGCGCAGAGGGCACGATCAACCCACTGGGCATTGCGGGCTTCGCGCAAGCACGCGCGCTGAACATGAGCTTTAACGACCGTCCCGAAGCCGCAAGCCGCCCGTATGACAAGGACCGCGATGGTTTTGTTATGGGTGAAGGCGCAGGCGTTATCGTTCTGGAAGAATATGAGCACGCAAAGGCGCGCGGCGCAAAAATCTACGCCGAAGTCGTTGGCTATGGCCTTTCAGGCGATGCCTATCACGTCACCGCGCCGCACCCCGATGGCGACGGCGCCTATCGTTCGATGCAGATGGCGTTGAAAAAGGCGGGCATGACGCCAAGCGATATTGATTATATTAACGCGCATGGCACATCGACGATGGCCGACACCATCGAACTGGGTGCTGTGAAGCGTCTATTTGGTGATGCGATTGCGGACGTCTCCATGAGCTCGACCAAATCCGCCATCGGCCATCTTTTGGGCGGCGCTGGCGCGGTCGAAAGCATTTTCTGCATCCTCGCGCTCCGCGATCAAATCGTTCCGCCAACGCTCAATCTGGACAATCCGGATGAAGGCACAGAAGGCGTCGACTTGGTTCCGCATGTGGCGAAAAAGCGCGAAGTGAAAGCTGTGTTGAACAACAGCTTTGGCTTTGGCGGTACCAATGCCAGCTTGATCATGAAGGCGATCTAACGATATGCGCCGCCTCGCCAGATGGGCGATATTAGCGGCGGCGCTGCTGCTTGCTATCATTGCGGGCAACTTCATCTACGGCTGGACCGCACCCGGTCCGCTGGAGCGCGAAGTAACTGTCGTTATCAAGCCCGGTTCAAGCATTACCTTGGCCGCACAGCAGCTTGAAACAGACGGCGTCATCAAGTCCGCCGATGCGTTCGTGAACCGCGCGCGAATTTTTGGCGGCACCAGCACGATTAAGGCTGGCGAATTCATCATCCAGCCGCAGGCGTCGAATGCCGAGATATTGTCTATCCTCACCGGCGGCAAAACCGTCCAGCGGATGGTCACGATCCCTGAGGGGATGCCATCGATCATGGTCTACGAACGCTTGATGGCGAATGACCGCCTCAGCGGCACTATCGCTATGCCGGCCGAAGGCTCCGTGCTGCCCGACAGCTATGCCTTTGGCATAGGCGAGCCGCGCGCTGCCGTGCTCAAACGCATGCAAGACGCGATGACAAAGACAATGGACGAGCTTTGGCCAGAACGTAGCCCCAACACGGTCGTTAAAACACGGCTCGAGGCGTTGACGCTGGCGTCGATCGTCGAAAAGGAAACCGCGCTGAAATCCGAACTGCGGATTGTGGCTGGGGTATATTCGAACCGCCTGCGCAAGGGCATGCGGCTTCAGGCTGACCCGACCATCATTTACCCGATTACCAAGGGCAAACCGCTGGGCCGCCGCATCCGCAAATCCGAAATAGGCGACATCAACGGCTATAACACATACGCGATGAGGGGCCTGCCAAAGGGCCCGATTGCCAATCCGTCACGCGCGGCGATTGCCGCCGTGCTGAACCCGCAAGCGACGAGCGCTTTGTTCTTCGTCGCCGATGGCAAGGGCGGACATGTGTTTGCCGACACGCTGCAACAGCACAACGCCAACGTCAAAAAATGGTATGCAATCCGCCGCGAACGCGGGGAAATGTAATCCTTTAAGGTTCGGCGATGTTGAATGCGCCCGGCATCGGGTCAAGCGCCGCCTGCAACTTATCAACGACGGACCGGTCACCTTCGATCTTCAGCCCAGCCATTTGCAATTGCGCTGCCGGCATTTTCAGGAACAACAAAGCAAGGAACAACTGACGCGGTCCGGTAACGGTTACGGCTGGTGCAGCATGGCCTGTTCCCATTTCGCTGATCATCACCGCATTGCCGACTGTTATTTTCGCTGTCTCTTTCCGGTCCGAAATCACAAAGTTCAGGTTCAGCGACGTATTGCCGATGATCGTCGGATCCAATCGGGTCGCGACAGAATCAAGCAACAGGCCGGTCGGTATCGCTGAAATCATGTCGATGCTTTGCGAACTTATCCCCGCCTTTATGCCATGCCGCAGCTCAGCCGCACCGGTCAGAAACATGTTACGCCAAATCGCGGATTCAGCCTGAAAACCTTGCTGTTCGTAGCTGTCGGCGAGCAAAGCTCGGCCTTCGGCATTTTTGGGATCGGCAAAAACCAATTGGTTCAACAGGTCCGAGGACCAGCGATAGTCCCCTGCCTTCATGGCCTTTTTGGCCGCCGCGAGCAGCTTCTTTGCCCCGCCCATGGCCGCGACCATTTTCGCCGCGCGAACTTCAGGCGGGTGGGGGTTAAGGTTGGCAGGGACTGCGTCATACCAACCCAGATAATATTGATATACGGCCTTCGAATTGTGGCTGTAGGTGCCGTAATAGCCCTTGTTGAACCATTGGTCGCCAATCGCTGGCGGCGCTTTCAACACCTCGGCAATTTCGGCCTGGGTCATGCCCTTGTTCATCATGCGAACTGTCTGGTCGTGCAAATAGCGGTAATTATCGCGCTGCCCCGACAACGATCCTTTGACTTCGGATTGCCCAAAGCGCGGCCAGCAATGGCTTGAGATCATTATATCGCTGCGGTCGCCGTAAAGGTTGACGGCTTCGTTGAGGAAGCCGGACCAACCCAAGGCATCACGCACCTTTGCACCGCGCGGCGTCAGAATATTGTGCAGGCTGCAGGTTGCTATTTCGGCGGCCAAAAATGTGCGCGCTGCGGGAATGTAAACGTTCATTTCAGCTGGCGCCTCTGTCTCTGGCACCATTTGAAATTCGAGGCTTACCCCGTCAATTTCGCGCACTTCGCCGGTTTTGCGAATGTCGATGGTTGGCGAAATGAGCGTGATGTCGCCGCCGCCAATGCCTTTACCGATGCCGCTGCCCATTTGACCCTGCGGCCCCGGTGCCAAGTTGGTGCCGAATTGAAATGTTGCCCGCCGTCCCATCGCCGAACCGGCCATCACATTTTCAGACGCGGTTTCAGCCAGAAAATGTTCGGGCGCGATAATGGCGACTTTGCCGGCTTTAACATCGGCTTCATTGACGATGCCGCGCACCCCGCCAAAATGGTCGCCATGGCTATGGCTATAAATGACTGCAGATACAGGGCGTGTACCCAGCTTTTCATTCACAAGCTTCATCGCTGCCGCCGCCGTATCCCGGCTGGTCAACGGATCGATGATAATCCAACCCGTTTGCCCTTTGATGATGGTCATGTTGGACACATCAAACCCGCGCACTTGCCACATATTGTCGGTCACCGCATATAGGCCATGCTTGC
>JBILOZ010000081.1:0-9543 GCA_044374245.1 Sphingorhabdus sp.
CTCAATACGGCGCATCTGCGCCTGACTCAGCAAATAGGGGTAATCCATCAACAGCGCCTCCTTGACGCCGCCATTGAATCAATCAGTCAACCATTATGCAAGCATTTTAACGGGTCCTGACCCTAGACTTGTAGGATTTATCCTATCACGTTTGTTCTATATTTGTTCTAACTGATTCGGACAAGCAAATCCGGGTCGAACTTGGAGGAGACGTTATGCACATCAAACGCCTGATTGAACGGTTTCTGCGTGATCAGGGCCTACCTCCTACCAAGTTCGGGCGCTTGGCGGCGCGCGATCCGCGACTCGTGCTCGACATCAGAATGGGTCGCGAAATCCGACCCGAAATGGAGGAAAAACTGCGCGCATTCATGTGCAGCTATGGCGAGAGGTCCGACGCACAAGGGATTGAACGGCAATGACGGACCAAGCACCGTCCCGCAGCCTTGTTCGTGCGCTTCAAGCGTTAATGCCCCAAGCAAGCATCGCGATATTGCACGAACGGCCTTGGCATAGCCTTACATTTAGCGGCGCCCAAATATGCCTGTCCGTTGCATTGCCAATAACCGCCGCAGAACAGCGTTCGGCCGTCGCGCAGCTGTTAGAAGATCATGAATTTTCGTTACCGAGCCAACTGGTGGCAGACATCGCCATAACCGAGACCGCGATATTCGACGGCCAATGCCGCCTGATAATCGACGCGCTCTTACTGGAGGATTAGCGCATGCCAAAAGGTTGTTAAGCGGCGCATTCGGCCTTACACATAAAATATGACAGCAAAATCCGTACCTGTAATTCAGCGCATTCAACCAGACGCGGTCATTCCAAGGTTCCAATATTATTGGGACGCAACCGTGACATGGGTTCAGGGCAATGTCTTTGAACTGAGCGTAGCCATTGGCATGGCCATTATCGTTTTCATCGCGCTCAGCTGGTTGAAACGCATTGCTTCCAAAATTGCGCGTGAAACCGAACATCGCGCGCATGTGAAATCGATCGTCGCCCGCACTTTGGCGCGCACGAGCAAGTTTTTCCGGGTCATGGTGTCGATTGAGCTGGTGAACCAGATTGCCAATGCGCCTGCGGCGCTTGCCCATGCCATCGATATCTTGTTCACCATCGCGATCGCTGTGCAGGTGGCGATATGGCTGCGCGAAATCATATTGGGCATGATTGAGCGGCGCGCTGGCGAAGGGCTGCACGAACATGAGACGCTTCAAAGCGCGATGGTGTTAATCCGGCTGCTCGTCAGCTTTGCTTTGTTCGCCGTTGCTGCAATCGTCATTCTCGACAATCTCGGCGTTAACGTCACTGGCCTTGTCGCAGGCCTTGGCGTTGGCGGCATTGCCATTGGTCTTGCTGCCCAGGGGATTTTCTCTGACCTGTTCGCCGCCATATCCATCATTTTTGATAAGCCGTTCCGCCGCGGCGATACGGTGTCTTATGACAACACTGTCGCCCGGGTCGAAGTCATCGGCATGAAAAGCACAAGGCTGCGCGCGCTGACGGGTGAAGAGAAGATCATTTCGAACAGCAAATTGCTTGAGAAAGAAATTACGAACAACACGCTGACGCTCTATCGCCGCGTCACCTTTGTCCTGACGCTCGTATACCAAACCCCGCCCGCCCTTGCGAAGCGGATACCGGAAATTTTGCGCGAAGTGGTCGAGGACAATGGCGCGCAATTTATCCGCGCTGGGTTCAACAACTTTGCCGCAAGCTCGCTCGATTTCCATCTCGTTTTCGACATCGAAAGCGATGATGTGGAGGTTATGTTTCGGGCGCGGCATGACATTGGCATTGCCATCATCGACCGGTTTGCGCGTGAAGGCATTTCCTTTGCTTATCCCACACAAACCACATTCACCGCAGCCCCCGATGGCCATATGGTGATGCCCTATGCGCCGCCCGCTCCTGCGCCTAAAGCCTGATTCGCGGATGATGGGTTGCTGGGGCGCAAGCTTGCCGTAACGGCAAATCGCCGGGGCTTGTATTGAACGTTCGAAACCGCCACGGTGCGGCCAAATAGTTTGCAGGAGAAACACCCATGACCACTATTACCCCAGCGGAATTCGCGACCAAGGTCGGCGAAAAAATCGGCACTTCTGAATGGATTTTGGTTGATCAGGACATGATCAACAAATTTGCAGATGCAACCGGTGACCACCAGTTCATCCATATCAATGAAGAAATGGCAAAGATGACACCGTTCGGTGGCACCATTGCACATGGATTTTTGACCCTGTCGCTCTTTCCCGTACTCAGCGCAAAGTCCGATTGCCCCAAGATCGAAGGCGTCAAAATGGGCGTCAATTATGGTGGCAACAAGACGCGTTTCCTGGCCCCTGTCCGTTCGGGCAAGCGGGTGCGCGGGCATTTCAAACTTCTTGAACTCGTTGAAAAGCGCCCTGGCCAATGGCAGCAGACGCTTGAGTTCACTGTCGAGATTGAGGGTGAAGACAAACCAGCACTTCAGGCTGAATGGATCAGCCAGTTTTTCGTATAATTTTTAATTCAAGGAACCATTACCATGCGTGACGCAGTAATCGTATCAACCGCCCGTACCGCCATCGGCAAAGCCTATCGCGGTGGATTTAACGCAACGCTCGGGCCAACGCTCGGCAGCTATTCTTTGAAGGCCGCCGTTGAGCGCGCTGGCATTGAAGGCGGCGAAATTGATGACGTCCTTTGGGGCTCCGCGCTTCAGCAAGGCACGCAGGGCGGAAATCTTGCACGTCAGGTTGCGTTGCGCGCCGGCCTGCCGATTTCTGTTTCGGGCATGACCATGGATCGCCAATGTTCGTCGGGCCTGATGTCGATCGCAACTGCAGCCAAGCAAATCATCGTCGACAATGTCGATGTGATGGCAGCTGGTGGTCAGGACTCGATCTCATTGGTGCAAACCAAGGAAATGCGCGTTCAGGCCGACCCTGCATTGGTTGCCATGCACAATTCGATTTACATGCCGATGCTTCAAACCGCTGAAGTCGTGGCAAAGCGTTATAACATCAGCCGCGATGCGATGGACGAATACGCCCTGCAATCGCAGCAGCGCACCGCCGCTGGTCAAGCAGCCGGTTATTTCGATGCTGAAATCGTTCCTGTGACCACGATGATGAATGTCGTGAACAAGGAAACGGGCGAAGTCAGCCAGAAAGAAGTCACCATTGCCAAGGACGAAGGCAATCGCGCCGATACGCAGCTCGCAGGTTTGCAATCGCTTCAGCCCGTGCTTGGTCCAGACATGACCATCACGGCCGGTAACGCCAGCCAGCTGTCCGACGGTTCTTCGGCGTCCATCTTGATGGAAGCCAAGGTTGCAGAGAAAAAGGGCCTCAACCCGCTTGGTCGTTATGTCGGCATGGCGGTTGCAGGCACAGAGCCAGACGAAATGGGCATTGGCCCCGTTTTCGCAATTCCAAAATTGCTGCAGCGCTTTGGTCTGAAGATGGACGACATCGGCATCTGGGAATTGAACGAAGCATTTGCTGTGCAAGTTCTGTACTGCCGCGACAAGCTTGGCATTCCAAACGAGTTGCTGAACGTCAATGGCGGATCAATCTCCATCGGTCACCCATATGGTATGACGGGCGCACGTTGCGTCGGCCATACATTGATCGAAGGCAAGCGTCGCGGTGCGAAATATGGCGTCGTCACGATGTGCGTTGGCGGCGGCATGGGCGCAGCCGGCCTTTTTGAAATCTTCTAAGAACGAAACGGAGCAGCCGCATGTCAGCTATTGGTGTCATCGCAACTTTAACCGTCGCCGACGGCAAAAACGAAGCCTTTGAGGCGGTGTTTGCAGAGCTTGCGGCTGCCGTTCGGGCCAATGAACCGGGGAACGTATTTTATACGTTGACCCGGTCTCGCTCCAACCCACAAGTCTACAAAGTGCTGGAGCAATATGTCGATCAAGACGCGCTCACCGCACATGGCAGCAGCGACTATTTCAAAGCCGCTGGCCCCAAGCTGGCGCCCTGCCTCGCGGGTGCGCCCGATATCGAGTATCTCGACGCGCTATAAAGCTTAAAACCCCTATTGGGCCGTGAACGCATAATTCTCGCCTTCACGGTTTGAGGCCATTTTGTTCAGTGCAAGGAATTCTCCTTCATTCCTGTCGCTGTTATTCCCGCATGCGCATACCCTCTGCGCCTCTGCGCGCAAAACAGACTCGCGCAGAGGACGCAGAGGTACACATTCCCCACCCCCGTCACCCTGAACTGGTTTCAGGGTCCATTTATCCTTTATAGCTCTGGGCGTGCTGCACGATGGACCCTGAAACAAGTTCAGGGTGACGAAGCGGAAGGATGACGGCCCGCAACGTCCGCCGCGACATCGCACCAATGGCTCTAGCCATTGTGGCTGACAATCCAGTCTTCCACGACAGGTGCAATTTTTTCGCGCCATTTGCTGCCGTTGAAGATGCCATAATGGCCAACTTCTGGCGCCATATGATATTTTTTGAGCGCATCCGGCAAAGCGGTCGCAATGTTCAGCGCCGCCTTGGTTTGCCCAAGGCCACTGATGTCGTCCCGCTCACCTTCAATGGCCAGCAGGCCGATGTCCGTAATCGCACCGGGATCAACAAGCTTACCGCGATAGTTGAATTCGCCCTTGGGCAACAAATGACGCTGAAATACGGTATCGACGGTCTGCAGATAGAATTCGGCCGTCATGTCGCAGACGGAGCGATATTCGTCGTAAAACTCTTTGTGCCGATCCGCGCTTTCGCCGTCGCCTTTGACGAGGTCGGAGAACATCGACCAATGGCTGACCATATGGTTGCCGAGATTCATCGACATAAAGCCCGAAAGCTGCAGAAAACCGGGATATACCCGACGTCCCGACCCTTTATAATAAGGCGGGACGGTCGCAATGACATTTTGTACGAACCATTCATGCGGGCGGCGTGTGGCGTGGTCGTTTACCGCCGTTGGCGCTTCGCGGGTGTCGATTGGCCCGCCCATCATCGTCAAGGTGCGTGGCCGCAGCGGATGGTCCTTCGCGCTCATCACCGCTGCGGCGGCATAAGCCGGGACGGAAGGCTGACATACCGCCAACATATGGGCACCGCGTCCGCCGGCATCGGGGCCAATGAATTCAAGCCATTCGATGAGATAATCGATGTAGGTTTCAAGATCGAAACCGCCGCCGGTCAACGGCACATCGCGCGCATCTTTCCAGTCGGTGATATAGACATCATGCGTTGGAATCATCCGCTCGACCGTACCGCGCAACAGCGTCGCGAAATGACCCGACATCGGGGCGCAAATCAGCAACCGGGGCTTCGCGCTGCTGCCTTCATAAACGAACCGCTTCAACTGTCCAAAGGGCTTGCGCGCCAGATTCTCTTCTTGAACCGGCATCGTCTTGCCATCGACAATAACGCTGTCCAATCCGAATGCAGGCTTTCCGCGCGGCAAAACCGAATGCGCAAAAACATCCAAAGCCGACGCCGCGATGGGTGCAAGACCGCCCACACTAAATGGCCCAGTGAAATTCTTGAGCATATCTGCCTGCGTCTGCGCAATTTTTCCCGCACCTGCTAACCAGCTCCGTTGCATATCATAACCGGTATAAAGCATCTGCAATCCTTAGATTTCCGTCTTTCGGCCCCGAAAAATAGGGCATTCTTATGGAATCCATAAGCGTTTATTGTGCATTGCACCATAGAAAAAGGCATCGGCATCATCTGTCGCGCATTGTTCCCGCTTCGGCGCACTGCTAGGCGGACCGAATGACGAACGAAATTTCCGACATTCCGACAACGCCTGCACCCGACGCCATTGAGGCGCCTGTCGTCAAACAAAAGCCTAATTTCGGCAGCTTGCGGATGATCGGTCAATTTACGATCAAATACCCACGACAGATTGCATATGCGCTTCTCGCGCTCATTGGGGCAGCGTCATCGACACTGGCCATCCCATATGGCCTGCGGCTGATTATTGATGAGGGCTTTGCGAAAAATGGCGGCGACCCCGCGCCATATTTTTATCTGTTGCTGGGCATTGTCGTTGTCATCGGTGTTTCGACGGCATTCCGTTTTTACTTCGTCAGCTGGTTGGGTGAACGCGTCGTCGGTGACATCCGCGTTGCCGTTCAAAGCAACTTGCTTCGGCTTGCACCACGCTTTTTTGAAGAGAATAGGCCCGGCGAAATCGCGAGCCGGATGACCGCAGATACGGCGATTATCGAACAGATTGTTGGCACCACAGTGTCCGTTGCGTTGCGGAATATCTTTATCGGTATCGGCGGCGTCACATTGCTTTTTGGCTTGGCTCCAAGTCTGACCATTTGGCTTTTGGCGGGCATTCCGGTTGTTGTACTGCCAATCGTTTTTCTCGGTCGGCGGTTGGAAAAGGCTTCGCGCACCAGCCAAGATAATGTCGCCAGCGTCGGTACGATCATTTCGGAAGCCCTTGGCGCCATCAAAATCGTTCAGGCATTTGGTCAAGAAACGCGTGAGGGCGTCAGATTTGCCGACGCCGTCGAAGGCACATTTGCCGCCGCGAAAAAGCGTATACGGATACGCGCGTTCCTGACAGCGTTGGTCATGGCGCTCATTTTCGGTGGTATCACGCTGCTGGTGTGGGAAGGCACGGACCAAGTCAAAGAAGGCGTTATAACCTCCGGCACTTTGTTCGCCGTAGTGCTCTATGGCGCACTTGTCGCCGGATCCTTCGGCGCATTGACCGAAGTATATGGGGACCTTGTGCGCGCATCGGGCGCGGCTTCGCGGTTGGCAGAATTGCTGCATGAAGTACCCGAAATTGCGCCTCCCGCCAGCCCTGTGGTCATGCCACCAGCGCGCGGTCAGCTTGAGTTTCAGCATGTCCGGTTCCGCTATCCCACCCGACCCGAAGTTGCTGCGCTGGACGATTTCAGCCTGAAGGTATCCCCCGGAGAGACAGTCGCGGTCGTCGGGCCATCAGGCGCCGGCAAGTCGACCTTGTTCCAGCTTGCTGAACGCTTTTACGACCCTGAGGCCGGCACTGTCCGCATCGATGGCGTGGCGCTGACCAGTGCAGATCCAGCCGAGTTCCGCCAGCGCATCGCCCTGGTTCCGCAAGACACCGTTTTATTCGCCGCCTCTGCACGGGACAATTTGCGCTATGGTCATTGGCTGGCTGACGATGCCGCCATTTGGGCAGCAGCAGAGCAAGCGAATGCCGCGGAGTTCCTGCGTGCCTTGCCAGAGGGTCTGGACACGTTTTTGGGCGAGAGCGGTGCGCGTCTGTCTGGTGGCCAGCGGCAGCGCCTCGCGATTGCGCGCGCGCTGCTGCGCGATGCCCCTATCCTGCTGCTCGACGAAGCAACAAGTGCGCTGGATGCCGAAAGCGAACGCCTTGTTCAGGACGCGCTTGAACGCCTCATGATTGGCCGCACGACCATCGTCATTGCCCACCGTTTGGCGACCGTGCGTTCGGCCGACCGTATCATTGTGATGGACCAAGGTCAGATTGTTGAAGAAGGCGATCATACGACACTTAGTGCGTCGGGCGGCCTATATTCCCGTTTGGCCAGCCTGCAGTTTGACGCTTAAAAAGACGCGCGCAAACGGTCGCGCATGGCATGTGGTTCCGACGCCTGTGGAACAGCGGTGCGCATTTTTTCGCTGAGCCGTTGAAGCCGGTCATATAATTCTTCGCTCGCGCCGATCAGCGCTTGCGTCTCTGGGGAAAATTGCAACACCAGCGGCCCATCGCTGGCGGGCGCATAGCCCAGATTGTTGGTTTCGTTTCGCGCTTCGCTCTCGGTTATTTCGCCAGCGCGCAATGCCTTTTGATTCAACAACCACGCAATGCTGTGCATCAGGCGTGTGGTGACCTTGAGAGACTCGCAGGAGAAAGCGACCGAAATCTCCGGAGACAAATGCCCCGCATCCAAGCTGCGGTCAAAACAGGCGCGCGCTTCATCGGCGAGCAGCATCGCTTCTGTGTACAGAGAATCCACTAATAATGGGGTCAGTTCGAGTTGTGCGTTGCGCATGCGCCTTTATGGCACGGCCTATGCCGCGATGTTAGTGCAAACGATCCCATCGCGGCAACATATTGCGACTGTGCCGGTATGAAACAATCATCGCGCAATTGTAAACGTTTGCGACGGTAACGGGTCAGGCGATAATGTCGGGTACAAGCTGATCTTCAAGACGCATGATTCGGTCTTTCAATATCAGCTTCTTCTTTTTCAGACACGCAATCTGAAGCTGATCAACAACCGGCTGCATGGTCAACGCCGTAATGGCATCATCCAAGTCGCGATGCTCAATCTTCAGTTGTTCCAGCTGCTGCTGGTAGCCGTCGTCGTTCATTCCCCCTTCTAACCAGACTCCTACAAACAAGTCATCGTTAAAAGCGGTCATCATCGCGGGGGCATGATTTTGGCGTCCGCCACACGCAAAAATATCGCGAGACTCGCGCCATGTTTCGTGATTTACTGTGGCTGTTGGACCACCGAGTCTTACGCTGAAGGAGAATGATGTGAATAATAATCATCTGTCCGCACTTCGCAGCAAACATGCTGATCTTGAACAAAAGTTGCAGCGCGAAGAACATAGACCTTTTCCTGACACCGGCATCATTCTGAGCCTTAAGAAGCAGAAACTGCATCTTAAGGACGTACTTATGCAGGAATCGGCCGCAACTGGCTGACTACGAATAATTTCAAGCGGGGTATCGCTTGCCTTTTGTGTCTCTGCTAGATGGGGCATATGGAAAGCGCTACCCGTTCCGCCCGCAACATATTGACCGGTCTTCACGAAGTGATGGCCTCGCGAAATCATGCGCAGGGCAAGCTGAACCATGTGGTCAATATCATCGGTGAAGCGCTGTCGAGCGAAGTGTGCTCGATCTATCTGTTGCGCGACGGTGCGCTTGAATTATTTGCGACGCGCGGATTGAACGAGGCGGCGGTCCACGTCACCCGCCTCGGCTTAGGCGAAGGCCTTGTCGGCACGATTGCCGAAAATGTCGAAACATTGAACTTGGATGAGGCCGCGGCCCACCCGAATTTCCGTTATGTCCCCGAAACAGGCGAAGAACGCTTTCACAGCTTTGCAGGCGTGCCGATTGTGCGTTCCGAACGCGCGGTCGGCGTGTTGGCCGTGCAGCATGTCGAACCACGCAAATATGAAGAGGTCGAAATTGAGGCGCTTCAAACCGTCGCCATGGTGCTGTCAGAACTGATCGCCAATGCAGACCTTGTCGACGAACCCAGCGCGCGGGGCGGGAATGACACTGGCACCATTAGCCTCACGGGTCTACCGCTCGTAAAAGGCGCCGCTGCTGGCGTTGCTATTTTCCACCAGCCCAATGTCCGCATTGAACATACCGTCGCTGAGGATATCGAAGCCGAACGTCACCGCGTCTATTCCGCCTTTGACAAAATGCGCGAACAAATCGACCGCATGGCCAGCCAAATTGATTTCGGCACGGGCGGCGAACATGAAGAGGTCATCGCGACCTATAAAATGTTCGCATATGACGAAGGCTGGAGCCGCCGCATTAACGAGGCGATCGACAGCGGCCTGACGGCGGAAGCCGC
>JBILOZ010000082.1:0-9500 GCA_044374245.1 Sphingorhabdus sp.
TGGTGGTTGCGCCATAACCTTCCAAAATGTTGCCTGTGCCGCTTGCGCCTTCATGATAGCGGCCACGATAGCTCAGCATCCCGCGGGCGCTGAACTTGCCATCATCATAATAAAGCGTGCCGTTGAATGCCTTTTTGGTGACATTGCCCAGCGTATTGCTGACGACCGCATTCTGCAAAGCACCACCTGGGGCAATTGCAGGGCCTTGGACATTGAAGCTCGCGTTCGAGTCAATGAACGTCGCGTTTGCAAGGACGCCGAAGTTGGAAAGCATGCCATCTGTGAACGCGCTGAACGGAATTTGTGCAGCGAGTTCGATACCCTTCAATTTCGCACCCGAACCATTGATGGTGGTAGCCAGCGTCCAACGTGGTTCAGCCTGTTGCGCGGGGTTCAAAGCCGCTGGCGATGCGGGGCTGAGCACCGATGCTGGCAAACCGGTTTGCGCAAATGTTGCACCGGTAACCGATGCAGACTGCGTAAAGGTGCTTACGTCCTTTTTGAACACGGCAAGCGACAACACGGCCTGAGGCGCGAAATACCATTCGAGCGACAAGTCATAATTGCGAGCGCGATAAGGATTCAGGAACGGGTTACCGCTGGTGACGCGGTAGTTAAATCCGTCCGCCGAACCACCTGGTGTCAACGATCCCAGCGTTGGGCGTGTCATTACGTCTGCAACCGCAAAGCGCATGATTGTGCTTTCCGTTGGGTACAAAGCAAGGTTGGCCGATGGCAACCAATCGTCATAGCTACGCGTGACAGTCGCGGCGACGCCGCTGACGAGGCCATATGAAGACTGGTCGGTCTTTGCATAACGGACGCCTGCATTCAGTGCATATTCAATTCCAAGAACATCGCCCTTGGCATCCGCTTGCAGATAGGCACCCTTGGTCGTTTCTTGAACGCCGCGGATGTTACCGGCATCAATTGCTGCAGTAAGGTTGTACAGGCCAGTGAACGCTGCTGCTGCATCGAGATTAGGCACGAGCCAGCCATTTGTGTTTCCAGCTGGCTGGCCTGCGTTACCCAGGCTGAACGATTGCGACAAAGCGGGCGTAACCGCAAAGCCATAAACCGCCGTTGGCCCAAACAGGCTGCTTGCCGAGCAAGTGATTGTACCCGCTGTGCTGGTTACGCGGCTTGTGCCGCCGTTACCGCAAACAGCGGTATCACGGGTGTAGGCTTCGGCATCAAAGTTGAACCGGCGCCATACGGCACCCGCTTTCAACGTGATATTTTCATTAACGTCCCACTCGGTCCGCAACTGTGCGGTTTTGAAGCGGTTGGTCACGTTCGAAGGCCGGTCACGGATTTCTGCAAGCTGGAAGTTTGCAGGATCCATGACGCTGGTTCCGAAAGTCAGCTTTGGACGCGCCATGTTCGTGTAGTCATAGCTATAGCCCTGCGCATCACGGTCATCGAAAATGATGGTCGTTTCAACCGGGATATCGGCGTTTGATTTTGACACGCCACCCAATGCGGTGAAGCGCAAATTGTCGGTAACGTCCTGATCCCATGTACCGCCAACCTGATAAAATTTGGTTTGCGATTCACGCAGATAATGCTCGGTACGCACCCATGCATCATTCAGCGTTGCCGAAATCATGTTGTTGTTGGCGTCATAAACAGGGTTCACGACATTGATGGAACGCTCGTTGGAACGCAGCAATACTTCGCCCCATTGCTCTTCACGTGACGCATCATATTTTGAAAATAGGGCGTCAATCGAAAGCTTGGTCGCGTCGCTTGGCGAATATTGCACCGATCCGGTCAGGCCCAAACGCTCACGATCATGCGCGACTTCGCCGTAACGCGGAATACGCGGATGGAATGCTGTCGCTGCACGGTCACAAGCGGTGCTTGGGACATAGGTTCCGCCGCTGTTTGCAGTCGTGAAGCAATTGGTTGCGTCGACACCGTCAAAACGCGCCTGCGCCCAACGGACCGAGTTGTTGCCAAGTTCCAATGTGCTGGTTTTCGAATAAGCGGCCGAAATCGAAGCACCGAGCGTTCCGGCATCATTGCGCCAGCTCAACAAACCGGCAAGGCGCGGTCCAAGGTCTTTCGCCAGATCATTGTACGAGCCCACAACCGACAGCGCGCCATTAAGACCAGCGCGGCCAGCCAAAGGATTGCCGGTGTTCAGGTCGACAACTGCGCCCAGCGAACCTTCGTCCAGCGATGCTTCGGCTGTTTTACGAACCACAAGGCTGCTGAACAGTTCAGATGCAAATACGTTGAAATCGAAAGCGCGGTCGCGGTTTGCAGAAGCGCCGTCGGTCGAGGTCGCAATGGTCTCCATGCCGTTGACGCGTACGCGTGTGAACTGCGACGAGAGACCACGAACCGTGATCGACCGGCCTTCGCCGCCGTCACGGCTGATCGAAATGCCTGGAATACGCTGAAGCGATTCGGCAAGGTTTTGGTCAGGAAATTTTGCAATGTCTTCGGCCACAATTGCGTCCACTGCAGCGACGGAATCGCGCTTCAGGTTCAACGCAGCTTCCAGCGAAGCACGGAAACCGGTGACAACAATTGCATCACCTTCTTCTGCAGGTGCAGTTTCAGCGGCAGCATTGTCGGCTGCGGCGTCTTGCGCATGGGCTGTGCCTACTGCCAAAACGCTCAGTGAAACCGCCGACAAGAATTTCGTCGCATTTTTGCTAAATTCGCGCGATCCAGATTTAATCATTCCCACTTCCCTTCCCAATGACCCGGGATTGATACCGGTGTCTTTTTGATTCGAGATGCGATGAAAACCAGCGCATCCTCTCCGTTCCGGCTGCGTATTTTAACGCTATAATGCCGCTTTTAATAACTTCGGGCACCTGTCGGGCGATGGGCAGATTGACCCAAACGCACTTAAGGTAACCGGTGTCATTTATACGTTGCTGCGAACTTGGCTTCATGTCAAGATAGCTTCCAAGGAGATGCATATGCTTATTCGGATGTTGTTGCTTTTGGGCCTCACTTGGGCCGCGCTTCCTGCGCAGGCTGAAACGCTTGCGTTTCCTAGTGCCGTCGGTTGGGCGAAGGAAACCGTGGGCGGACGCGGCGGCCAGATTATTCGTGTCACCAGCCTGGCGGCAGACGGCCCCGGAACGTTGAAAGCAGCCATCGAAACGAAAGGCCCGCGGATTATTGTGTTCGAGGTTGGCGGTGTCATCGACCTCAAGCGCACATCACTTGAAATCAAAGAACCATTTCTGACAATCGCAGGACAGACAGCGCCCTCACCCGGCATTACTATTATCAAAGGCGGCATCGATGTGCGCGGTCATGACGTCATCATCCGGCATATCCGGGTTAAGACGGGCGCAGACGGACAGGCAAAGCGCAGCGGCTGGGAAGCGGACTCTTTGTCCACTGTGGCGGCACATAATGTGATCATTGACCACTGCACCTTAAGCTGGGGCATTGACGAAAACATGTCGGCAAGCGGGCCACGCTTTACCGGAAAAACCATCGAAGAATGGCGCAACGGAACCAGCCGCAATATCACCTTTTCCTACAACCTAGCAGCCGAAGGCCTTGCCGATACCAGCCACCCAAAGGGCGAGCATAGCAAAGGCTCGCTCATTCATGACAATGCGACCGGCATCCTGTTTTACCGCAACATCTGGGCGCATAATGTCGAACGCAGCCCGTTGATCAAGGGCGGTGCACAGGCGGCGATGATCAACAATTTGATCTACGATCCCGGCAAGCGCGCGATGCATTATAACCTGATGGCGCTCGAATGGGCTGGCCAGCCTTATGTGACCGGCGAAATGACAGCCGTCGGCAACGCCATGCGCGCCGGCCCCTCCACCGACAAGGACTTGCCGTTTCTCATGCTCGGCGGCGACGGTGATCTGCGCTATCATGGGCGTGACAACATTGCGGTCGATAAATTCGGCAATCCATTGCCGATGTTCGGCCGCTATGGCGAAACCCGCGCCAGACTGATTGAAGTAAAGAAACCCATTATCTGGCCATCAAACATTGCAGTGCTCCCTGCGCGTGATGTTGAAACCCATGTGCTGGCCAATGCTGGCGCCCGTCCGTGGGATCGGGACGCAGATGATATCCGCGTGCTGTTTTTCATCGCCGAGGGGCGCGGTGAAATCATCGACGATGAAACGGAGGTTAGCGCCTATCCATCGCCAAAGCCGACAGCAACGCCATTTGTAGAGGCCGATTGGAACCTTGACACTATGGAACCCAAATCCGGTCTCTATCCCGGCCAAAAGGCACCGGCGCAGGAAACCATGTCCGCACGCGATCGCGCTATGCGGCAGTGAGCAACGGCATATGATTTCCTCTCTGCTCATGCTCATGGCAGCACCGCCGATGGTCGTGATCAACGAGCGCGATGTTGTTCGGCAGGAAGCGCCGCCCCATGGCGCAATCGGCAAGAGCACCGCCTATCGCATCAGCGACGTTGTGCCGCAGCCGCGGACGATGGAATTTCGCAAGCGGGTGTTGCACAAGGGCGCGGCCATCGGGCTGCACCCCATTGCGCATGACGAAGTCTATTATGTCCTGTCGGGCGAAGGCGAAGTCACCTCCGACGGCGTTTCGCAACGCATACGCCCGGGCATGGCGGCGTACTTATACGACGGCGCTGTGGTGGGCATAAGGCAAATCGGGCGCAAACCCCTCAGCCTCATCATCAGCTACCCCGTCACACCCAAATAGGGACCTTCAAGTACCGGGCTGAATATAAGGGATGCGCGCAAATAGTTCGCGTTCCCACTTGCGCGGATCATTCTCCACGCGGCTGTTCGTGTCAAAGATCATCGTTTCGCGCTTCGCCAAACTATAGGTTTGCCAGCCCGGATTGCCGGTGCGTGCAAAGCGCACAAACGCATCCATGATCCGCACGCTCATGGCCTGTTGAGCAATCGATGGTTCGGGAACGGTTCCGAACGAAAGCCCGATATCGTCGGTGTGCTTGGCTTGTTCAAAATCGAGCTGATACACAAAGGCGGGAGCGCCGGCTTTGGCGCGTTCTTCTGCCTCTATAACCTGCCCACGCCAACTGCGCGCCGTCGTCACGATGCGGTGGAACAATTCCAGTGGCGCCGCATCGGGATATTGCGATCGGAATTGCCGAACCACCCATTCGGGCTGCGCATCAATCCGCATTTCCGGGGCGACACGACGCGCCAGATTGTCAAAATCAAGCCCGGCCAATTGCTTGGCATTCGGCGCGTAAAATGCCCGCGATTCCAGCACCGTATTCCCCAACATCATGGGAATATCCCATGATTGCGGCGCAGCGTCTGGCCAGAATGGATGCCGGTGCAAATGACGCATATCCAGCACGGGCCCCATATACACGCCGCCGCCCAATATCGGATCTTGCGCCGACAAGGCAGCAACCAACTGTTCTGCCGAAACGGTTGCAGGGTCTTGCCCGTTCAGTGCCGCCTGAAGCGCGGCCGCGCGCTTCTCTGCATTTAACGGGCCTGTTGCGGTTACTTGCTGGCCGCTCATGGTAATGGCCTTGTGGAACAGGCCTTTGGCTGCGGGCATTGCCATCAACGTCGCAATTTTCGCGCCGCCGCCCGATTGGCCGAAGACCGTCACATTTTCGGGGTCACCGCCAAATTCGGCAATATGCGCCTGAATCCATTGCAGCGCGAGGATCAGGTCCAGTTGGCCCGCATTACCGCTGTCGGGAAAACGTTCGGGCAAATATAAATAGCCAAAGGCATTGAGCCGGTGATTGACGGTCACGACAACAACATCGCCATGTAAAGCCAGCGCCGCGCCGTCATTTACAGGGTCCGTGACGCTTCCCGTTGAATAGGCTCCGCCATGGAAATAGACCATGACCGGTCGGGGTTGCTTTGACTTTGCCTTGGGGGCCCACAGATTGAGGAACAGGCAATCTTCACTGGCCGGAAGGTAGCGGTTGCCGGGCTGCGGACAGGCGGGCCCAAATGACGCAAAATTACCCGCCGAGGGCGCAACAAATGGCACAGCACGCGGCGCAGCGAAGCGTTCGGCGACGCCGTATCTTATCCCTTTTAAAATGCGGAGATGTGATCGCGCTTTAGACGCATATGTCGGCACCGCAGCGATGGCCATTGCCCCGCCCAAGACAGCCCGGCGGCTGAAATGGTTAGCGCCGAACGTCAAGATTTCCGTCAACGAACGCGTCAATGTCAGCCTGTCCGAACAAGCTGGCATCACCCGGCAATGAGTGTTTGAGGCACGTCAGCGCAAGACCCGTCTTCGCCAAAGCGTCGGCATCGCCGCCCGCAAAATGCGCATGCAGCACACCGGCGGCAAAAGCATCGCCTGCGCCAATGCGGTCGATGATTCCCGTCACATCAACCTCATCGGTTTGCGCAAAGCTGTCGCGCAAATCGACACGCGCGGACAATAAGTGATGATCAGCGCTGACGAGATGCCGCGCGGTCGACGCAATCAATTTTAACGATGGGAATGCATCAAAAGCAGCCTGTGCCGCTTCGCGCCTGCGGTCGGCACCGTCGCCGGAAAAATCCTTACCCAGCACCAAAGATATATCGCGGTGATTGCCGAACAATATATCCGCCATGCCGATCAATTCGCTCAAGATCGCGCGCGGGTTGCTGTCCCAACGTTCCCACAACATCGCGCGATAATTGCCATCGAACGAAATCGGCACGCCCAGTCGCACCGCCGCTTTGGCGGCTGCTAATGCGGCCTCGGCAGATTGCGGTCCGAGTGCCGGCGTAATGCCCGACAAATGCAGCATCTGTGCATTTGCGAGCAGTTCATCCCAATCAAAGTCCGCTGCCGTCGTCTGCGCGAAGCTCGAACCCAATCGGTCATAAACGATTTCAGAAGCACGAAGCCCCGCGCCCTGCGCCAGAAAATACAGACCCATGCGCCCGTCGCGTATCTGGACCTTTTTGCAGTCGACACCATGCGCGCGGATCGATGACACCGCGCCGCGTCCCAACGCATTGTCGGGAACTGCGCTGATCATCGTCGTCGCATGCCCCAAATGCGCAAGGCCAACGGCAACATTTGCCTCAGCGCCACCCACTTGGATATCAAAGGATGGCGACTGCATCAGCAGCTCTCGTCCCGGGGCCGTTAGCCGAATAAGCAATTCACCGAAGAAAACGACTGGCTTTGACATCACCAGACGTTAGCGCGCCAACCAGCCGCCATCAACGGCCAGAATGTGGCCATTGACATAGTCGGCAGCCGACGACGCCAAAAACACCGCCGCGCCGCCAATATCTTCGGCCTTACCCCAGCGCCCAGCGGGAATGCGCTCAACGATTTGACGGTTGCGGTTTTCATCAGCCTGAAGGGCTGCCGTATTATTGGTTTCGATATAGCCCGGTGCAATGGCGTTTACATTGATGCCCTTTGCTGCCCATTCATTGGCCATCGCTTTGGTCAAGCCACCCACGCCAGATTTTGACGCGGTGTAGCTTGGCACGCGAATGCCGCCCTGAAAGGTAAGCATCGACGCGATGTTGATGATCTTGCCCGAACCTTGCGATATCATGCCTTTGGCCGCAGCCTGCGACAAGAAGAACAAGGTTTTGAGATTGGTGTCGATCACCGCATCCCAATCTTCTTCGGTAAAATCCACAGCATCATTGCGGCGGATGATCCCGGCGTTATTCACCAAGATATCCAGCCGCCCGAACGCCGCCTGTGTTTCATCAACGACGCGCGCGACAGGCTCAATAGAAGACAGGTCGGCGGTTATGTTCACAGCCTTGCGTCCATTTGCTTCGATCAAGGCCAGCGTTTCTGTTGGCGCGGAGCGACCCGCGACGGCAACATCCGCGCCTGCTTTTGACAAGGCGACGGCAATTGCCTGACCAATGCCCGTATTGGCACCAGTGACCAGCGCCGTTTTGCCCGAAAGATCAAATGGCGCGGTCATATCAGCCTGCCACGCTCCGCAGATAGGCGGACATTTCTTCATCCTGCGAATTGGCATAGAAATATTCGGCGAAACGTTCACCGGCAATCGCCGCCTTCAGCAGATCCTGATCAACCGTTTTGAGCACGGTCAGCATGTCGCGGCAAGATGCTGCCTTAACATCCTTCAATATGCTGCGGTTGGCAGCCATGAAGTGCGCGCGCTCCTTGGGGTAACCCGCGCCGCCTTCATTTTCGAAAATCTTGCGGTAGCAATCTTGCAGGTTCAGTTCAGCTGCCCAGCCAAAGCCCTTTGCATAAGGCATAGACATGGCGTTGCCGTCATTGATTTGGCTGAACAGGAACGCATCAGTCGGGTCGATGACAAGTCCGCAAAACACGCCTGGCATTGCGTTGCACGCCAACATGGAACCCATTCCGGTGCCACAACCCGTCACGACAAAATCAGCCGCTTTGGAGTTCAGCAAAATGCCGGCGAGCAAACCGTTCATGACATAAGTCAGCGAAGCGCTATCCTCTGCGCTATACATGCCATAGTTGAATACCTGATGGCCCAATGGCTCTGCGACTGCAGTCAGTGCATCGTTAATGATGCTGTTCTTAGCCGCTTGGCTATTTTCGGTGATCAGCGCGATCTTCATAAATATCCTTTCCCGTCAAACCCGATGGTTTGTAATCAAAATCTGCAATGAAGGTAACCGGTGTCATCTGCAAGTGCAATATCGTCATTTCATCGGCGGAGCGACCGAACCGCGCCGTACGAGCGTCGACACGAAGGTCGATGGCTCTTGATCCTCTGGCGAGACCGACGTCGCATCGCCGATGATCTTAAGCGCTGCCGACCGCCCCATAGCAACAATGGGCCAACGCACTGTTGTCAGCGGCGGCCAAACCCGCGCTGCAATGGGCGTGTCATCGAATCCGATGATCGATAATTCTTCCGGCACAGCGATGCCGCGTGACCGCGCCGCGAACAGGACGCCGGCGGCCATTTCGTCGTTGCAAGCAAAAATCGCCGTCGGCCGCGGCTGCAAATCAAACAGGCTTTCGGCCGCAGCAATGCCCGATTCGAACGTATATTGACCATCCGCGATCAGACTGCGGGGCAGCTTTATACCCGCTTCGGCCAATGCGAATTCAAACCCGTCGCGCCGTACTTGCGCCGAGTTAAAACCATGCGGCCCGGAAATCAGACCAATGCGGCGATGTCCCTGCGCGATCAGGTGGCGCGTCGCCTCAATCACCGCATCCCTGTCATTGGACGCAACCATATGATCGGGATCATCCAACACAGACGATCCCATGCGCACATATTTGCAGTTCACCTCTTCACACAGGCGCGCGAGGGCATCTATTTCCGAAATAGGCGGCAATAAAACGACGCCATACAGCCGTTGTCGCACCAAAAAGCTGCGCACATCGTCAAGCATGTCCGGCGAACTCCTGTCCACCGGACGGACAACAAGTTCAAAGTCGGTGTCACGCAGCGCCTCCAATATGCCTTGCTGCATATTGAGTATCATCTGCGCATTCGGGTTGTCGTGGACAAGGCCAATCAGGAAATTGCGGCCCAACGCCAGCGCACGCGCCTGTGGATTGGGGACATATCC
>JBILOZ010000089.1:0-8794 GCA_044374245.1 Sphingorhabdus sp.
GCGGAGGCTCCTCTAACCGAGCCTCCGCCCCGATGCAAGCGCATCCTTATTTCTTAAGTTCCTTAGCGAGTGTCTTCAGCGTCGCTTTGCCATAAGGCGCCTTGAATCCGCCAATTCCAGCAACATCAACGCCTGTCTGACGATAGACCGCACGCATATGGCTGAAGGTTTTGAACCCGTCTGCGCCGTGATAATTGCCCATGCCCGACGGCCCGACTCCACCAAAGGGCAGATCTTCCATCGCATTGTGGAAGACGACGTCGTTGATCGTTACGCCGCCAGAGACGGTCCGCGATAACACGCGCTCTTCCTCGGCCTTGTCCGATCCGAAATAATATAGGCCAAGCGGACGATCATGTGCATTCACATAATCGATCGCCTCATCCATCGACGAATAGGTCATGACGGGCAGAATCGGCCCGAAGATTTCTTCCTGCATCACCTTCATGTCGTCGGTTACATTGCGGACAATCGTCAGCGGCATTTTGTTGCCGTTTGATCCGACAAAATCCTCATCCGCAGGGTTGATTTCGATCAGTTCAGCGCCCTTTTCACGCGCATCGTCCAGATAGCCCTGAAGCCGCTCATAATTTCGGCCATTCACAACCGAAGTATAATCGTCATTGTGCAGCAAAGTGGGATATTGCGCGATTGCGCCAGCCTTCACCGCCGCGATGACATCATGCTCTTGGTCGTCGGGCACCATCAAATAATCGGGCGCGAGGCAGATTTGACCCGCGTTCATCATCTTGCCCAGGGCAATACGCTCGCCAGCCTTTTTCGTGTCCGCACTTCGGCCAATGATGGTCGGTGATTTGCCGCCAAGTTCAAGCGTCACGGGCACGAGATTGTCCGCTGCCGCGCGCATGATATGCTTGCCCACGCCTGTTGCGCCGGTGAATATCATATGGTCGAATGCCAGTTTTGAAAACGCCATGCCGACTTCAGCGCCGCCTGTGAAAACGGCCATTTCCTCTTGTGCGAAATATTTTGGCACGAGCTCTTCGAACAATGCCGACACGCGCTCGGTGAATTCCGACGGCTTGACCATCGCGCGGTTACCGGCGGCGAGAATACCCGCCATCGGGACCATCACCATACCAACGGGGAAGTTCCATGGCGCAACAACGCCGACAACGCCCTTTGGCTGGTAAACGACTTCGGCCTTGGCGCCGAGCAAACCAAGCGGGAAAGTTGGCTTGCGCTTTTCACCTTTGGCCCAGCTTTCAAAATGCTTCTTGGCATGCTTCATCGCGCTCACAGACGGCATGATGTCGGTCAGCAGCGTTTGTTCGCGGCTACGATGACCGAAATCAGCAGAAACGGCCTTTGCAAAATCCTCCGCATGATCAATCAACATCGCAATCGCGCGGTCGATACGGTCGCGGCGGACCGACATCGATTCTGGCATAGCTGCGGTAAATGCTGCGCGCTGCTTTTCGAGCACAGTCTGCATATTTGCGGTCATTTTCTCTCTCCATTTAACCCGTTGATGAATTGCTAGCGTGAAGCGTTGCAAATGAAAACCATTTTGGCGTATCGACATGTTCAACATGCACAAAGTATGGCGCGTATATTGGAGAGAACATGATTGAGGCCGGTAAAAAGTGGACACCACCTGCGGGTTGGCCCGTCATGACGCGAGATCAGGTAAAGGCAGCATTATGTGCACCTGGTATGCCGTTCGAAATGGAAACGGCCGAGATTGAAGGCGTGCCAACACGCGTCTGGAAAAACGCCTTACCCAATCTCGAGGTACTGGCCGCGCACGCCAATGCGTCATTCGGTGACCGCGAATTTGTGGTCTATGAGGATGAACGCGTCACCTACGGCGCTTGGTACCGCGCGGTCGCGAACCTCGCCCATGCGCTGCAAGAACGTGGCGTAAAAAAGGGCGACCGCGTTGCCCTCGCCATGCGCAACCTGCCTGAATGGCCAGTCGCCTTTTTTGCGGCCGCAGTGACAGGCGCGATTGTCGTGCCGTTAAACGCATGGTGGACGGGTGAAGAGCTTGCCTTTGGTTTGGCCGATTCGGGTGCAGCGGTTCTGATCTGCGACGCGGAACGTTGGGACCGCATATCGCCCTACAAAGCAGAAATGCCCGCGCTCGCGCATGTCATGGTCGCGCGCCCTGATGCAGCGGCAATGGCGGAGCCCGCCATCACGCTCGAAAGCATCATTGGAAGCCCCAAAAATTACGCCGATTTGGCTGACCTACCGTTGCCTGATGTCGCGATTGCGCCAGATGATGCGGCTACCATTTTCTACACCAGCGGGACGACCGGCAAGCCAAAGGGCGCTTTAGGTTCGCACCGCAACCTGCTGACCAATGGCTTTTCCAGCGCCTATTCTGGCGCTGCGACTGTGTTGCGCCGTGGTGATCCTTTGCCCGAACCCAGCATAAGGGCGAGCCTGCTGGTCATTCCCATGTTCCATGTCACCGCGTGTTCGGCGTCGATGATTCCGACGATTCAAGCAGGGCACAAGATCGTGCTCCTCCACAAATGGGATACGGTGAAGGCATTCGAGATTATTGAGCGCGAAAAGATCAACGCCACGGGCGGCGTGCCGTTCATCGCTTGGCAGTTAATCGAACACCCCGACCGCGAGAAATATGACCTCAGCTCAATCGACGCGATAAGCTATGGCGGTGCACCATCCGCGCCAGAGCTTGTCAGCAAGATCTACGAAATATTTGGCGCATTTCCGGGCAATGGCTGGGGCATGACCGAAACAATGGCAACGGTTACCTCGCATGTTGCCGAAGATTATCTGAACCGCCCCGACAGCTGTGGTCCGGCCGTTGCAGTCTCGGACGTGAAAATCATGTCAGAGGATGGATCAACCGAGTTGCCCGTTGGCGAAGTCGGTGAATTGTGGGCGCGTGGTCCGCAAATCGTCAAAGGCTATTGGAACCGTCCCGACGCTACCGCAGAGACATTTGTCGATGGCTGGGTGCGCACGGGCGATCTTGCCCGCGTCGATGACGAGGGCTTCTGCTTCATCGTTGATCGCGCCAAAGACATGATCATTCGCGGCGGCGAGAATATCTATTCGTCTGAAGTCGAAAATATCTTGTACGAACATCCCGCGGTCACCGATGCCGCACTGATTGGCATTCCGCACCAGGCACTCGGCGAAGAACCCGCAGCTGTTGTGCATTTAGCACCGGGTGCCAGCGCTACAGAGGATGAACTGCGCGAATATGTCAGCGCACGATTGGCAAAATTCAAAGTGCCCGTGAAGATCATCTTCACGCAGGATACCCTGCCACGCAACGCCAATGGCAAAATCCTGAAACGCGATTTGAAGGCCTTGTTCTAACCCAGCAAACTGGGCGGATTCACATTTGTTTTTGATGCTGCGCCGCCCTATAAGGCGGCAAATCAAAATCAAAGGAATCTCCCATGCACAACGCCGATCCTGTCGTCATCCTGTCCTATGCCCGCACCCCAATGGGGGCCATGCAGGGGGCGTTGTCAGACGTTTCTGCGACCGACCTTGGCGCGACTGCGGTGAAAGCAGCCGTTGAACGCGCTGGCGTCGATGGCGCGGCGATTGAGCGCATCTACATGGGTTGTGTGTTGCCAGCAGGCCTTGGCCAAGCCCCTGCCCGTCAGGCCGCGATTAAAGCGGGCCTGCCCAAATCTGTACAAGCAACGACGGTGAACAAGGTATGCGGTTCGGGCATGCAGACCGTCATCATGGGCAGCGAGGCACTCGCCGCTGGCTCAGTCGATTATGTCATCGCCGGCGGCATGGAAAGCATGACCAACGCGCCCTATTTGCTGAAGAAGCACCGCAGTGGCGCGCGCATCGGTCATGACACCGCCTACGACCATATGTTCCTTGATGGACTGGAAGACGCATATGAAGCGGGCCGCGCCATGGGCACGTTCGCGCAAGACACCGCAGATGATTATAAGCTGACGCGCGAAGCACAGGACGCTTACGCCCTTGAATCGTTACGCCGCGCACAAAGCGCGATTGCCGACGGCGCGTTCAAAGCGGAAATCGTTCCGGTGACCGTTGCCACACGCAAGGGCGACGTGATCGTCGACACCGACGAACAACCCGGCAAAGGCATGCCCGACAAGATTCCAACGCTCAAGCCAGCCTTTGCAAAGGACGGCACGATCACGGCCGCCACCAGCTCGTCGATTTCAGATGGTGCCGCCGCGCTTGTGCTCACGCGCCAATCGGTCGCCGACGCCAATGGGCAAAAACCCATTGCGCGTATCGTCGCACATGCGGCGCACGCGCAGGAGCCATCAGCATTCACCACGGCACCGGTCGGCGCTATTAACACATGCTTGGCAAAGGCTGGCTGGACCATCGCCGACGTTGACCTGTTCGAAGTGAATGAAGCATTTGCCTGCGTCGCGATGTTTGCGATGCACGATCTGGGCATAGCGCATGACAAGATTAACGTTCATGGCGGCGCCACGGCATTGGGCCATCCCATTGGTGCATCGGGTGCGCGGATTATCACAACATTGGTCGCCGCGCTTCAGCGCCATGGCAAGACACGCGGCCTCGCATCGCTGTGCATTGGCGGTGGCGAAGCGACGGCTTTGGCGATCGAGCTTATCTGATCGATATAATTTGCGACCTTTGGGCCGTCGGAGAAATTCGGCGGCCCTTTGTTTTTTGCCGCGTGCAGGTTAAGCATGCGGCATGAATATCGTCTTCGTCCTCTTCGACAATGTCACGCAACTCGATTTCACAGGGCCTGTGCAATTCCTCTCGCGATTGCCGGGCGCGGATGTTCATGTCGTCAGCAAATCGGGCGCGGCGGTCACCACCGATAGCGGATTTTCTATTCTGCCGCGATCCAGCTTCGCAGACTGCCCGCAGGCGGACATGATCTGCGTGCCGGGCGGCCATGGTGTGCGCGACGCGATTGCTGACCCGCAGATCGTCGATTTCGTCCGCGCTCAAGCACGCGAGGCGCAATATATCACCAGCGTGTGCACCGGTGCCTTCATATTGGGCGCGGCCGATTTGCTGCGCGGCAAAGACGCCACATGCCACTGGGCATATACACATTTGTTGCCGATGTTTGGCGCAACGCATCGCCCCGCGCGGGTTGTTCGCGACGGCAATTTGGTCACCGCAGGCGGCGTCACTTCGGGCATCGACTTCGCACTTGAACTGATTTCAGACATTGCAGGCGAAGATGTTGCACGCACCATCCAGCTCGCGCTGGAATATGATCCGGCACCACCGTTTAGCGGCGGAACGCCGGCAAATGCACCTGATGCAATACTTTCAAGCCTGCGCGCACGCGTCTATGAAAAGGCCGCAACTGAGATGGAAAGCGCCATAAAAAAGATAATTTAACCCGTCAGTTAAATTCCCACTGGACGAAGTGTATTCGAGGGCATAGCCTTTCGGTCAAGGGGGAGAAAAATATGACGCATAAACTTTGGTTCGCAGCCGCAATTGCTGGCGCGACATTATTATTATTGGGTTCTTGCCAAAAGGTAGCAGGCCCGACCGATGTGCCTGCATTCGCTAAGATTAACGGGGATTATCTGAAAACCGGTGGCGATGGCTCAAACTGGGCGATGACGGGCTTCAATTATAATGAGCAACGGCACAGCCCGCTTACCCAAATTAACGACAGCAATGTGCAGGATCTGGGCATTGCCTGGTTCGCTGACTTGCCCGATGCGCGCGGCCAAGAAGCAACACCTGTGGTTGTCGACGGCAAAATGTTCATTTCAACCGCTTGGTCCAAAGTATTTTCTTATGACGCCAAAACCGGCAAGCCATTGTGGAGCTTCGATCCCGAAGTCGACAAATCGCGCGGGGTCAAAGCCTGCTGCGACGTGGTCAACCGCGGCGTTGCGTTCTGGAAAGGCAGCGTTTTTGTCGGAACCATCGACGGACGTTTGATTTCTTTGGACGCCACCACGGGCAAACAATTGTGGAGTGTCCAAACGCTTGACCTCAAATCCAACGGCACCATCACAGGCGTGCCACGGGTCGTAAAGGACAAGGTGGTTATTGGCTTTGGCGGCGCAGAGTTCGGCGCGCGCGGTTATGTGACCGCATATGACGCCGCGACCGGCAAGCAGGCATGGCGTTTTTACACCACGCCCAATCCCAAGGGTGAGCCCGACAATGCCGCGAGCGATAAGATCTTAAAAACAGCAGCAACCAAAACATGGAGTTCCAAGCCCAAAAAGGGTGACTGGCGCGAAAGTGGCGGCGGCGGCACCGTTTGGGACGCAATCGTCTATGACGCCGAACTGGACCAATTATACCTTGGCGTCGGCAACGGAAATCCGTGGAACCATGGTATTCGTTCCAATGGCGAAGGCGACAATCTGTTCCTCTCGTCCATCGTCGCGCTGAAACCCGACACGGGCGAATATGTCTGGCATTATCAGGAGACACCCGCCGAAAGCTGGGATTACACCGCGACCCAGCCGATCATATTGGCGACGGAAACCCGCGGCGGCAAAGAACGCAAAGTTCTGTATCACGCGCCAAAGAACGGGTTTTTCTTCACCATTGATCGCCTGAACGGCAAGTTGTTGTCAGCCAACCCGTTCATCGACGGCATCACTTGGGCAACCGGCTATGACATGAAAACGGGGCGCCCAATCGAAAACCCTGCAGCGCGGTATGAAAAAACCGGCAAGCTCTATTTGGCGAACCCTTCGGCGCTGGGCGCGCATAATTGGCACCCGATGAGCTTTAACCCCGCCACTGGACTGGTCTACATTCCTGCGCAGTACATTGGCGGCGCGTATATGCCGCCGGTTGCGCCAAATGAACAAGAGCGCAAGCCACTTGGTTTCAACATTGGCGGCGCGATGGCAACGGCGGACCTTCCCGATGACATCAATTTCGTAAAGGCTGTGAAAGCGGCCACGACCGGCAAGCTTGTCGCGTTCGACCCCAAGACCGGCAAAGCAAAATGGACGGTCGACCACCCCGCCTCATGGAATGGCGGGACGATGACTACGGCCGGAAATTTGGTTTTCCAAGGTACGGCAATGGGCGAGTTCCGTGCCTATGCTGCCGATACCGGCAAGCAACTGTTGAACCTTAACGTACAGTCAGGGGTGCTGTCCGGCCCATCGACCTATACGGTGGACGGCGAACAATATGTCGCCTTCCTGACCAGCAAGGGCGGCGCGTTTCCGCTGGTATCGGGTTATGCAGGCTCCACCAGCGCTGCGGTTCCCAACATCCCCCGCCTGATCGTTCTGAAGCTGGGCGGAAAAACAGCCTTGCCACCAGTGCCGAAAGCGCCAGCCCATGTGTGGGCACCGCCAGCGCAATTCGGCACGCCAGCAGATATCGCTGCGGGCGCATCGAATTTCCAACGCTATTGCCTCGTCTGCCACGGACCCGGCGCGGTCGGGAACGGCGTGCTGCCTGACCTGCGTAAATCTGGCGTGATTGCCGATGCCGCAACCTGGAAATCGGTTGTGATTGACGGCATATTGAAGGGCAATGGCATGGTCGGCTTTAGCAGCGTGTTAACAGCGAAAGAAGCCGAGCAAATGCGCGCTTATGTTGTCAGCCGTGCACATTATGCCAAGGCAAATGATGCCGTATTAAGCGGTGGACCAAAAAAGGCGGCAAAGTAAAAAACTGCTGCCCATGAATCTGGCATCTGCCTAAAATTTAGGCAGATGCCATGGACTATATGGCCCAAAACAACGGGTTTTGGTGCTGGTCAATTTTGGCACGATACTTGATATGCTTAATACATCATCCGCGCGCGCGGAGCATCCGCCTCACGCGCCCTAAAGGGAAAAGCCATGAAAAAGATCGAAGCGATCATCAAGCCATTCAAATTGGACGAGGTGAAAGAAGCGCTGCACGAAGTTGGCGTCTCGGGCATCACTGTTACGGAAGCCAAGGGCTTTGGCCGTCAAAAGGGCCATACCGAACTGTATCGGGGCGCGGAATATGTCGTCGACTTTTTGCCGAAGGTAAAGCTTGAGGTTGTCGTTGAAGATGGCCTGGCCGAACGCGTCGTCGAAGCCATTGCTGCAGCGGCCCAGACGGGGCGCATTGGTGACGGCAAGATTTTCGTCATCCCTGTCGAAACCGCGCTGCGCATTCGCACCGGCGAACGCGATAACGACGCCGTTTAAAAAAATCCAAAATATCCAAAAAAGACAAGCCAAAGAAGGAAAGTAAAATGGGTACCTCAGCTAAGGACATTATCAAGCGTATCAAAGATGAGGAGATCGAGTGGGTCGATGTCCGTTTCACTGATCCCAAGGGCAAATGGCAGCATCTGACCATGTGCGCAGGCGTAATCGGCGAAGACGAGTTGGAAGACGGCCTGATGTTCGACGGTTCGTCCATCGAAGGCTGGAAAGCCATCAATGAATCCGACATGATCCTGAAGCCTGATCTTGATGCCGTGTACGTAGATCCATTCTCCGCCACGCCCATGATGATCATCTTCTGCGATATTGTCGAGCCATCAACGGGCGAGCTTTACAGCCGCGACCCGCGCTCGACCGCAAAGCGCGCTGAAGCCTATTTGAAAACCACAGGCATCGGCGACACCGTATATGTCGGTCCAGAAGCCGAATTCTTCATGTTCGACGATGTGCGTTTCGAAAACGGCTACAACACGTCATATTACAAGATCGACGATATTGAGCTGCCAACGAACACCGGCACCAAATATGAAAGCGGCAATATGGGCCATCGCCCCCGTGCAAAAGGTGGTTATTTCCCCGTCGCGCCCGTCGACAGCGCAGTGGACATCCGTGCCGAAATGGTTTCGACCATGCTCGAAATGGGCCTGCCT
>JBILOZ010000083.1:0-9310 GCA_044374245.1 Sphingorhabdus sp.
CACTAGCAAAATGCGCGTGCCGTCGCTAAGTCGGCGGCATGGTGCGTACCACTCGACGAAATGACTGGGGTTTTCCCCGCTGGCGCGGCTATGGCAGCAGCACCGAAGCGCAACAGGTGCGTCTGTGTGACCGCTATGGTTGTAACAAAGCGGGAAACTGCCCCGCACCGAAATCGCCCAACAGTCCGGATCGTTGGATGTTCTGTGAAGAACATGCCGGCGAGTATAATCGTGGTTGGGACTATTTCGAAGGTCTGACCAAGGAAGAAGCCGACGAGCGCGAAGCGAATGAGCGCCGCGATTCATCGGGCTACAAAGAATCCGCACATTATGGCTGGGCCGGTTCCGGCGATGGCAGCCGAAGCCGTGATGAAATGCATGCGCTCGATATTCTGGGCCTTGAAAGCGACTCCACTTTTGATGACGCCAAAAAGGCCTGGCGCAAAATCGCCAAGGAAACACATCCAGACGTAAATCCCGGCAACGCCGATGCCGCTAAAGCGTTTCAGGCGGGGCAGGCGGCTTATGACGTTCTGCGCGTTGCCGAAGAACGGCGCGAGTGGAAGGGTTAGTTACTTGCGTGGGCCAAATTGCAAGCGCATAGGGCGCGCGTGATTCGCGCATCTTCGCCCTTCCGGAATATAGCAGCCGCAATGATATTGCTGGCGCTGGCTTTGCGCGTCATCATTCCGTCTGGCTTTATGCCGTCGTCGGAGCGTGGTTTTGCGCTGACCATCTGTACCGGAATGGACACCCAGACCGTCTGGATGGACAAATCGGGTAAGCTGCACAAAGAAGACCCATCAAAAGGCAAATCGGTTGAGCATCAACCTTGTGCCTTTGCGGGAGCCGCGATGGCGGCGGACGTGCTTTCCGCTGATTTCGAAGTTGCAATGGCGCCTGTTGCGCTCGCCATTCGTGTTTTTGCCAAACGCGAAGTATCGGTTGGTGCTGGCCTCGCTGCCCCGCCGCCCCCAGCCATAGGGCCACCTTCTTACGTCTAAACTACAGGGCTGCTTCGCGGCCTATCTCTCGTTTAGATTTAGGAAAATATCATGAAATTTTTGTCCATTTTGCGCGCGTCTGTTGCGTGCTCTGTTATTGCCATCATTACACCCGCCGCAGCTGAAGAGGTTGCTGACACCACGATTATTGTCACCGGCCGTGCCGCCGCTGACGAGGCCAAAATATCGGCAAACACCACCGCAGGCGGCACCGACGTCGTTAGCCACGAAGATTATGCAGACAAGACCGTCGTGTCGTTGCGTGATACCTTGGCCTTTTCGCCCGGCGTGTATACTCAGCCGCGCTTTGGGCAGGAGGTCCGCATTTCCATTCGCGGTTCGGGTCTATCGCGTGGCTTTCACATGCGGGGACTGACGTTGCTGCAGGATGGGGTCCCCATCAATCTGGCCGACGACAATGGCGACTTTCAAGAGCTTGAGCCCATATTTTTTGACCATTTAGAGGTATATCGCGGGGCGAACGCGTTGAGGTTCGGTTCCGGCACATTGGGCGGCGCAATCAACGGCGTTACGCCCACAGGCGACAATGCCGCGGGTCTTTACCTTCGCGGTGATGTTGGCAGCTCTGACTTTTATCGTGGCTTGGCGTCCTTTGGAGTGGGTGACGACGCCAATGCTTGGGCAGCGATCAGCGCCGATAGCCACAAGGGGGATCGGCAACATGCCCAGCGGAACTCAATCCGCTTTAACGGAAATGTTGGGCTTAGGATTTCGGATGTCGTGTCGACGCGATTTTACGCAAGCGCGACAACACTTAATCAGGAATTGCCGGGTGCATTGACCCGCGCAACGGCTTTATCTGCACCACGAACTGGTAATTTTGTGGGGGATCAGGCGCGCGATATCAATTCGGTTCGTATCCAGAACCGGACCCGTTTCGACTGGGGCAGCAGCCGTCTGGATGTTGGCGCGTTCGTGAACGCCAAAGAATTATATCACCCGATTTATCAGGTCATTGATCAGGCATCGACAGATCGCGGCGTGTTCGCCCGTTATGATCGCGAGGGAGACGGCTGGAGCGTTACTGTCGGCGGAGAGTCCCGTTGGGGAACAATTGACTCAAAGCGCTATATCAATGTGAACGGCAAGCGTGGAGCGCTCACCTTCGATGCCGACCAGACGGCCCGGACGTCGAATATGTATGGAGAGCTGCGTGCAACGCCGGTTGCGGGCGTTACGCTTATAGCAGGCGGTATATATGCCGATGGCTTCCGACGGCAGGTTCAAATCGTTCCGTCTGCCGCAAGCGGTGCAGCGTCGTTCGACGCCTTCTCGCCCAAATTTGGCGTTCTCTGGGAACCGTCCGAAGACGTCCAAATTTTTGCCAATTATAGCAACTCCACAGAATTCCCGACCTTTGTTGAACTCGCACAAATTGCGGCGTTTGTTCCTGTAAAGGAACAAACCGCATGGACAGCCGAAATCGGGACACGCGGGAAACTGGGATGGGCGAGCTTCGATGTTGCCCTGTACCGCGCGAACATAAAACGCGAAATGCTGCAATTTACCGTAGGGCGGGACATTCCAGCAACAACGTTTAACGCCGATAAAACACGGCATCAGGGTGTCGAGGCGGCGTTTAGTGCCGCGCCGACCGACTGGCTGCGCTTCCGGCAAATCTGGCAATATTCCGACTTCAGCTTTGTCGCCGATGCCCAATATGGCAACAACCGGCTGCCTGTGGTGCCAAAGCATGTCCTGCGGTCGGAGCTTCGATTTGGCAGCGACGATTTGCATATTGCGCCGAATGTTGAATGGGTGCCCCAGGGTGCATGGGCAGACTATCGAAACACGACACGCACGACAGGCTATACGCTGTTCGGCTTATCTGCCGGCGCGCGCGTTATAGCGGGGGTTGATCTATTTCTTGATGCGCGGAACCTGACCGCAGAGAAAGCCATTGGCGATGTGTCTGCCGCTATCGTCGCCTCCGCAGCATCCGCCATTTACTACCCGGTTGAACGCCGTGCCATTTACGGCGGCGTCCGCGCGCGGTTTTAGGAGACCATAAATGGAAAATACGTCTTTCTACCGCACGATCTGGCGTTGGCATTTCTATGCTTCGCTCTTCGTCATGCCACTCATTCTGATACTTGCCACAACCGGCGCAATTTACCTGTTCAAGCCGCAACTGGATCGTTGGGAAGAGCGCGCATTTACCAACCTGCCAACTGAACAGGCAGTGTCACCCAATGTGCAGTTGGCCGCCGTAATGGCGGCCAATCCGGGTGCGCAATTCCAAAGCTATCGCTTGCCCGAACATGCGGGCGATGCTGCGATGATACATATCGGCCTCGCCGACGGCCAATCCATGCGCGACGTCTATGTATCACCACAGGGTAAAGTGTTGGGCAGCATCGATCCGGAAAGCCGGATATCTGCCACGGTGTCGCGGATACATGGGTCGCTGCTGATCGGCAAAATGGGTGACTGGATTGTTGAACTGGCGGCGTGCTGGGCGATCGTCATGATCCTGACCGGTCTGTACATGTGGTGGCCGCGCGGGCAGCGCTTTGCCGGTGTCGTGTGGCCCCGGTTGGGTAAAGGCAATCGCGTGTTCCTGCGCGATCTGCATGCGGTAACTGGCTTTTGGGTTTCAGGGCTGGCGCTTGTTTTGCTGACCACAGGACTGCCTTGGGCGAGCGTCTGGGGTGATGCTTTCCGAATGGCCCGCGCTGAATTGGGCCTCGTTCAAGGCGCGCAAGACTGGAAAACGGGCAGTGCCGCGCCGCATGCTGAGCATGATCATGATGCAATGATGAAAATGCAGGCTGCCGGCATTCCGCTGGTTGGCTTGGCGGACATGGTCGCCAAAGCGAAAGCCGAACAACTGCCGCACCCGGCGTTGGTGAAAGCACCAGGCGCACCTGAGCGTTTCGGCCCTCCTGCGCCGATGGCATGGACCATTAAGTCGGAGGCGCAGAACCGGCCATTGAACCGCGAGATCACATTTGATGTTGCAACGGGCAAGGAGATGTCGCGGAAAGGCTTTGCCGACAAGCATGTCATTGATCGCGCGGTCAATTATGGAATCGCTTGGCATGAGGGTCAGCTTTTTGGCTGGATAAATCAGTTGGTCGGGGTGCTCACGGCGGTTGGCCTGATCACATTGGTGATATCTGGTTTCCTGATGTGGCGCCGGCGCAAGCCCGATGACGCGCTCGGCGCACCGCCCGCTGCTGCGGTGCCGTCGAAAATGCGCGGGGTTGTGGTGATTATCGCTGTTATGGCGTTGCTCTTGCCGTTGCTTGCCGCGTCGCTGTTCGCGCTGTGGCTGTTCGACCGGCTGATTTTGCCGCGACTGCCTGCACTTGCGATGTGGCTTGGGTTGCGTCCGGCTCAGCCGGCGTAACGCGCGGCCGTCTCGCGGATAAGCGAGATCATATTGGGAATGCCCTGCGTCCGGTTCGAGCTTAACTGATTTTTGAGGTCGAACGGCGCAAGGGCGTTCTCAATATCTGTCTTCAGAATGTCGGCCGCATTTTTATGCTCAACCGTTTTCAGGACCAGTGCGATGATGCCTTTGGTTATCGCGGCGTTGCTGTCGGCCAGAAATGTGAGTTCTTTATCTGCGGTCACGGGATAGACCCATACGCTTGCGGAACATCCCCGAACCAGCGTCGCATCGGTTTTCAGCGCGGCGGGCATCTCGGGCAATTCGCGACCGAGGTCGATAAGCAACCGATAGCGGTCATCGGCCTCAAGAAATTCATATTCTTCGGTAATGTCGGCAAATGTTGTCATGCACTGCGCATATGGCCGCGTTGCTTAGATATCAATCCCTGCAGCTATGGCCTCAAGCCTTTTTACGCGCTCTTTCAAATCGGCGACTTCAATACGCGATGTTGCCGACGGCACCGGTGCATCATTGCCGTGGCGCATGGTTTCAAGCTCCGCATGCTTAAGCGCAATCCAGTCGCGCCAGCCGCGTAGGCTTAATGACGACACGATGCCGACACATAGCACCGCAAAGGCGCCGATGATGATGTAGAAGTTGGGATCCTGCTGCATGGTCCTTCCTTTCCGTCCGCGCGCCGTTACCGGCTGCGCAGTTCCTCAATCTGACGGTTGATGTCACTCGTATTATTGTTGTCCGTCGCGATGCGCTCCAAAACCTGAATGCGTTCTTTTAAGGCCCGAATTTCGTCCTGCATTTGCTGCGTATCCGCATTGTTCAAAAGACGGTGGGTTTTTGTGCCCATGAAATTTTCGTCTTCAATGATCCCGTGCTTTGCCTTTTGCTTCGTCTGGATAACCCTGCCGATCGTGATGATGGCAATGATTGCGACGACCATTTGAAACGGATCCATGTTTTGCCTCCAATTTTACCGTAGTTTTTCAATTTCTTCCGACAGCCGTCCGGCCTTATCCGTGACGATCCGTTCCAAGACGGCGACCCGTTCTTCCAGATGGCCTATCTTGCCATTCAGCGTTTCATTTTCGTTACTGAGCAGCATGATTTTGTGATCGGCGTCGGTGTCAATGCGCGTTGATTTACCGCCCCATTCATCTTCCAATGGATAGCCATGTTTGGCGCGGATCCAGTTGCCTATGAGCCAACCGGCTGTCATCACGACGACAATCGCAATGACGAAATTTGGTCCTGAAAAGCTCATTTGAATTCCTTCCATGGCAGGCGGCGTGTGACGGGCCGGATGGGGCTATTGCGGAAATCAACGCTCCGGTTGCGGCGATCCGCGTTGCGTTTCTTCTGTGCGAAGTGGCGATATGCAAACCAGCCAATCAGCCCGAGAATGATAAGCGTGAACATGATTTTTCTCTCCAATATGTCGCCGTTTATCGAAGGCTCTCTATTTCGTCGGCCAGCTGCTTGTTGTTGCTGACATAATAGGTTTCCATTTCGGCCAACCGACGGTCGATTTCCCGGAAACGCGAACGAATGTCGCGTGTTGTGCGGGCAGGTGACTGACGCACGCCTTGCCAGAATTTCTGGTCTTGGCGGTCATCAGTATAGAGATGCACTGGCTTCGGGTTGGCCATCCAAGCGGTGATGACATAGGCAATCAGCGTCCACGGAAAACCGCCCATCAGGGTGAGCATCACCGCGCCAAGCCGTACCCAGAGAACGTCCACGCCGGTATAATCGGCAATCCCGGCGCAAACGCCTTTCCATTTGGCATTCTGCTTATCCAGATAGAATTTCGTATGTGTACCAGCCATTTTAGCGGTTCCTTTCCAGCCTGCGGACATTTTCGGGGTCGAAATCTTTTGTTTCATGATCGATGCGACGTGCCTGCCATTCAGGATTTTCCTGTGCGACGAGACGCTCAACGGTATCGAGGCGATCTTCGAGACGACGGGCTAGTTCGTTCATATCGCCGAGCATCCGCTCGTCATCATTGGTCAGCGTTGCCGCGGTTTTCCAGCGTGTGACATAATGCAGGATGATCCAAGGCAAGCCAATAAACAGTATGCCGCAAACGAAAATGGGGACGACAGTATCTTCCATTGGATCAACCTTCCTTCTGTGCGTCTTGTTTCATGGCTTTTTTCATCGCCTCCAGCTCGGCATCGACAACGTCGAAGGATTCAAGCGCTGCGATTTCGTCGCCCAAGCTGCGTGGGGCGTCTGAACCGATGGACAGCGAGTCTGCATATCCCTGCGCTTCGTCCACGCGGCGTTCGAGCACATCAAAGCGAGAGAAAGCCTCACGAACCTTGTCGCCATTATACATCGTGCGCAGCTTGACCTGATTTTCAGCGCTTTCCAGACGCGTCATCAACGCGTTCTGACGGCTACGGGCGTCGGCGAGTTTCTTCTGCAGCTTGTGAATATCCTGCTCCGAAGCTTTCAACGCATCGTTGAGAACGCCGACTTCCGCCGTCAGCTGGTCCTTCATATCGGTTGCCTTGCGCTTTTCGACCAAGGCAGCTTTGGCAAGGTCTTCGCGATCTTTTGACAGCGCCAGATGCGCCTTATCGGTCCAGTCCGCTTCAAGCGTGTTCAGCTTGTCTATATGCCGGCGCAGCTCTTTCTGGTCAGCAATTGTCCGGGCGGCGGAAGCGCGGACTTCAACCAGCGTTTCTTCCATTTCCAGAATGATCATGCGGATCATCTTTGCCGGGTCCTGCGACTTGTCGAGCAAGTCCGTGACGTTGGCGGCGATGATATCGCGGGTTCGTGAAAATATGCCCATTGGGTAACTCCGGTTAAAACTGTTCATTTGCGTACTAAAAAAGGGAGCGACCGGGTACCTTTAGGAGGTAGGGGGAGCCGGGGTACTCCGGTCGCAGGCTATCGACGTCAGGCAAGATAGCTGACAACGATTGGCCGATGGGTGTAATTTGGGACGTTCATGTTAATATCGTCATAATGGTTGAGAACCGAAACGGCGTAACTGGTGAAGATCATGGCCACGGACAGGGCGACTGCCAGCCATAGACGGCTTTCGCTTCCACTTACGTTGTCGCTGGTCCCGATATCTTTACGCATCTTGTGTCTTCCCTTTTGCATGCCGGTGATATCTCGGCTTGCAAAACCTGTTGCAGGGAGCGTGCCAATTTGAATAATTGTCGGAAATCCGCCATTTGTGAAAAAATGTGACATTCGGGCGCTGGTAATTATTGCCACACTATGGTGAAATATGCCAATCTTTGAAAATGGAACGCGATAGTCATCAATTCATTGGACAATCGTCCGCTTTTCTTGATGCCGTCGAGCGTGCAAGCCGCGCCGCGCCGCTCAATCGGCCCGTGCTGGTTGTGGGGGAACGCGGCACAGGGAAAGAATTGATCGCGGAACGCCTCCATCGCCTGAGTTCGCGTTGGGATGGGCCTTTGGTCACCATCAACTGCGCTGCGCTGCCCGAAAGTTTGATTGAGGCCGAACTATTCGGCCATGAAGCTGGGGCTTTCACCGGAGCCACCCGTGCGCGCGAGGGGCGGTTTGAAGAAGCCGACGGCGGCACGCTGTTCCTCGACGAACTTGGCACGTTGAGCATGGGCGCGCAGGAACGATTGTTGCGCGCGGTCGAATATGGAGAGGTCACGCGTATTGGTTCCTCAAGGCCAATGCGTGTCGATGTCCGTATTGTCGCCGCCACCAATGAGCATCTGCCCAATATGGTGGATAAGGGGCGCTTTCGTGCGGATTTGCTCGACCGGCTGTGCTTTGAGGTGATAACATTGCCGCCATTGCGCGTTCGCGAAGGCGATGTTGAGGTGCTGTCTGAATATTATGGGCGTCGGATGGCTGCCGAGCTGGGCTGGGCAGGGTGGCCGGGTTTCGGCGCGCTTGCGAGCCAGGCCCTCGAAAACCATTTGTGGCCGGGCAATGTGCGCGAATTGCGCAACGTGGTCGAACGTGCGGTCTATCGCTGGGCTGACCCAGCACAGCCCGTCGATTACATCCAGTTTGACCCGTTCGATAGTCCGTGGCGCGGCGGCGTGGCGGCTTCATCGCCTGCGCAGGTGCAGTCCGATAATCAGGCCGCCAGTGCCGAGCAACGTTTCTCCTTCGACTTAAGTCAGGCGATTGATGTTACCGACTTTAGAGAAGCGACCGAAAGATATGAAAAGGCGGTGCTTGAGCAGGCACTGGCGAAGTGTCGGTATAATCAGCGGCAAACGGCCAAAGCGCTGAACCTGAGCTACGACCAATTACGCCATACGCTTAAGAAGCATGATCTTTTGGGATAAAAAAAGGGGCGGCATCGGCCACCCCTTTTAACTTTACGAAGAATGTGACGATTAGCCGCCGTTAAAGCTGACCATCGTGTAGAGCATTGGGATCGACAGCAACGTGTTCAAACGCGATGTCATCATCGCTGTCGTTGCTGCCTTTGCCTTTGTCGCATCATCGGCTTCAACAATGCCAAGGGCTTTCTTCTGGTTGGGCCAGATGATGAACCAAACGTTGAATGCCATGATGACCGCGAGCCACATGCCAACACCGATCAGTCGGTAGGGATCCTGCAGCGTGAATGCCTCATGGGCGTAACCGGACTGAACCGCAATGATCAGTCCCAGCAACACGGTCGCCGCCGCGGCCCAGCGGAAGAAAAACAGCGCAGATGGTGCGATATGCTTCGACACAGCTGGCTTAAGCTCTGCGGGAATTTTCGGCATGGTTGGAATTTGAACGAGGTTGAAATAGTACAACAGCCCGATCCAGACGATCCCGAAGAATGTGTGCAGCCAACGTGCGACAGACTGCGCCGTCAGCCCGTCGCCGTGCAAACCGAACATAAGTGCCAATGACAGCACGAGACCGGCGACCAGCACCAGATGTAGATTTCCAAAAAATTTCGCCATTTTTTCCTCCT
>JBILOZ010000084.1:0-9259 GCA_044374245.1 Sphingorhabdus sp.
TTACTTCTGGAACTTCGGCGTCCTTGCGGGCGTCGCTTTGGTTATCCAGATTGTGACCGGCATCGTGTTGGCCATGCATTATTATGCAAGTGTCGATGGCGCGTTCAACAGCGTTGAGCACATCATGCGCGATGTGAACTCGGGCTGGTTTGTGCGCTATGCGCATATGAACGGCGCAAGCTTCTTCTTCATCGTGGTCTATATCCATATCTTCCGTGGTCTTTTCTATGGCTCATATAAAGCGCCACGCGAAATGATCTGGTTGCTGGGCGTCACCATCTTCTTGTTGATGATGGCGACTGCGTTCATGGGCTATGTGCTTCCATGGGGCCAAATGAGCTTCTGGGGTGCGCAGGTTATCACGGGCTTCTTCTCCGCCATTCCATTGGTGGGTGAACCTCTGCGTCAGCTGCTCTTGGGCGGTTTTGCGCCAGACCAAGCTGCATTGAACCGTTTCTTCTCGCTGCACTATTTGCTGCCATTCGTCATTGCTGGCGTCATCATCCTGCACATTTGGGCATTGCACATTCCAGGGTCGTCAAACCCAACGGGCGTGAGCGTAAAGGGTGAGCAAGACACGGTTCCATTCCACCCATATTACACCGCAAAAGACGGCTTCGGCTTGGGGATCTTCTTGATTCTCTTTGTTGCGGTCACCTTCTTTGCACCAAATATGCTGGGCCACCCGGACAATTATATTCCGGCGAACCCGCTTTCGACGCCAGCGCACATCGTGCCTGAATGGTATTTCTTGCCCTTCTACGCGATTTTGAAGGCGTTCACGGTCGACTTTGGCATTCCGTTTACCGGCATCATCATCATCCCAGCTAAATTGATGGGCGTGCTTGCGATGTTCGGTTCGATCTTGCTATTGTTCTTCCTGCCTTGGTTGGACACGTCGCCCGTGCGTTCGGGACATTATCGTCCATTGTTCCGCAAGTTCTTTTGGTATGGTCTGATCCCAAGTCTCGCCATCCTGACCTATTGCGGTGGCAAACCTCCATATACCCAGTGGGTTGTACTCAGCCAGCTTGCGGCAGCGTATTATTTCGCTCACTTCTTGATCATCTTGCCGATCGTTTCGCGTATTGAACGGCCGCTTCCGCTGCCAAATTCAATCACCGAAGCTGTCACCGGCAAACCGCTTCCAGCGGCTGCGTAAAACAGGGAAAGCATAATCATGGTTCGTTTAGTTGCTTTTTTGGTAGGCCTGTTTTTCAGCGGCATGCTGTTGCTCGGCCTTGGGGACACCGTCATCACTGCGATCAAGGAACCTGCCGTTCCTTCGGTTGAGGCGGAGTTCCACGAAGAGACTTTGCCCGTCTCATTTGCCCATGACGGTCCGTTGGGCAAATATGACCGCGGTCAGTTGCAGCGTGGCTTGAAGGTCTATTCCGAAGTCTGCGCCGCTTGCCACAGCTTGAATCTGGTCGCGTTCCGCGATTTCGCGGCCTTGGGCTACAGCGAAGAACAGGTCAAAGCGATTGCCAAAGCATGGAATACCGAAGTTCCAAGCATCAACCCCGAAACGGGTGAGCCTGCGACACGTCCGGCTATTCCTGCGGACAAAATTCCTTCGCCATTTGCGAACGAAGTTGCGGCACGTGCGGCCAACAACAACGCGCTTCCGCCAGATCTTTCGCTGATCACAAAGGCACGTGAGGGCGGCCCAGCATATGTGTATTCATTGCTGCTCGGCTATCGTGACCAAGCTGGTTACAAGAACGAAGAAGGCAAAGAACTGCTCAAGGAATTCCCTGAAGCGGCGACACCTACCGGCCTGCACTTCAACCCATGGTTTGCGAACCTGAACATCGCAATGGCGGCACCAATCGCTGCGGATGACCAGGTTACCTATGACGATGGTACGAAGGCCACCAAGGCGCAGATGGCGGAAGACGTCTCTGCGTTCCTGACCTGGGCTGCGGAACCAAAGATGGAAAACCGCAAGAGCGCCGGTTGGGCAGCCCTTGGCTTCCTCTTGGTCTTCACGGTGCTTGCTTGGATGTCCTACAAAACGATCTGGGCAGACAAGAAGCATTGATAAAAAAAACAGCATAGTTTTTGGAAAGGGCCGCTTTTGCGGCCCTTTCTTTTGCAATCTGGGCGTTGACGCTAGGGCCGTATAATGGCAATAGCGGCGCTCAAGACGGCCCATGGCCAGTCGCGGGTATAGCATAGTGGTAATGCACTAGCCTTCCAAGCTAGCTAGAGGGGTTCGATTCCCCTTACCCGCTCCAACTTTCTGGTACTTCGATACTGCAACCTTAGGTGTTCGATTGCCCTCCGCTGCGCTCCGGTCGCCTGCGGCACCCCCTTTACCCGCTCCAACTTTCCTCATCCCATTACGCCTTGGAACATGCCGCCGCTGTTACAGTTTGCGACAAAGCATGCTTCGTCTCGACAAACCGTTGTGAAATATTCAGCTTATATGCGTTATAACTGAAGATCCGTGGACGATCACAAGGAGCGATGAGGATGAAGAAACTTCCAATTTATGCTGGCCTGATGGCCTTTTCGGCAATGTCAGCTTCAGCAATATATGCCGCGCCCGATGGAAGGGCAGACCAAGACGGCGACCGCATTATCACCAAAGCAGAAGCCATGGCCGCTGCTGATGCGCGCTTTGAGATGATGGACGCCAATGATGATGGCACGCTGAATGAAGGCGACAAGGCCGCGATGCTGGCCAAGCGTTTTGCCGCAATCGATACCGACAAAAACGGCGCGATCAGCCAAGCTGAATTCATGGCCGCACATGAAATGCTCGGCGAGCGTCGGATGAGCCGACGCGAAAAGCGCATGGAGCATCGCAAGATGGGCAAGCGCCATAAGCGCGAAGGTGGCCGTAACGGACGCATGGATATGATGGCGCGTGCGGATAGCAATGGTGACAAGGCGATATCACAGCCAGAATTCCGTGCTGCCGCTGAAGCCCGCTTCGCCAAAGCCGATACCAATAAAGATGGCCGCATCACCCCCGACGAGCGCAAGGCCGGACGCAAGGGTCGCTGGCACGGACCAATGGCCCCTGCCCAGCCCAACGGCGTCTAACGAACTTTGCTCGCGCGGTCTTCTCCCCCCCCTTCGGACCGCGCCTTTTCGGCCGGAGCGACTCTGTCGTCTCCGGCCTTTTTTCTTGCTAATGTCTGTCCAACGACCGAGCATCGCCGGCGGGCGCGGTTGCCATCGGGGCCACATACGGTCTAATCATCGCAAATTGGTTTCCATCGGAGAGTTTTCATGCGCATCGCGCTCTATCAGCCGGACATGGCCGGCAATGTCGGGGCGGTATTACGCACAACCGCATGCTTTTGCGTCCAGTGCGACATCATTGAACCTTGCGGCTTTCCCTTTTCAGAACGTGCCTTGAGGCGCGCCGGTATGGATTATGTCGCGCATGCCAAGATACAACGCCACACCGACTGGTCGGCGTTTCTTGAGACATTAAACGGTGCGCGGTTGGTGCTGATGTCTAGCAAGGCGTCAACCGCCCTGCCCGCATTCGCCTTTCGCCCAGATGATGTCATCCTGATGGGGTCCGAAAGCAGCGGCGCACCGCCTGAAGTGCATGCCCGCGCCGACGCCCGCGTATATATTCCAATGGGCGCTGGATTTCGGTCCTTGAACATTTCGGTGTCGGCTGGCATCGCGCTGGCAGAAGGTCTGCGGCAGACCCAACAATTTCCGGAAGGTGCAGTATGACTCTGGTCCTCGACAATCGACAACAAACCGCGCGCAGTTGGTTCGAATCGCTGCGCGACAGCATTTGTGCGGCGTTTGAAGCCATCGAACGCGAAGCCGGATCAGACGCATCATTCGAATATATCCCTTGGGATCGCCACGACCATGACGGTTCGCCCGGCGGCGGCGGCGTACGCGGCGTGATGAAGGGCAAAATCTTTGAAAAGGTCGGCGTAAACGTCTCGACCGTAGGTGGCAGCTTCAACCCCGAATTTGCCAAGACCATTCATGGCGCGGCTGAAGACCCCAATTTCTTCGCAACCGGCATCAGCCTTGTCGCGCATATGGCCAATCCACATGTGCCGGCGGTGCATATGAACACGCGCTATCTTGTGACGACGAAAAGCTGGTTTGGCGGCGGTGCGGATCTCAACCCGCCCATCCCCTATGAAGAAGACACCGCAGACTTCCACGCCCGCCTGCGTGCGGCCTGCGCGCCTTATGGCCCTGACGTGTACGAACGCTATCGCAAATGGGCGGAGGATTATTTCTGGATCCCCCACCGCAACGTGCATCGCGGTGTTGGCGGTATTTTCTACGACCATCTGGAAAACAGCAGCGACGCCATTTTCGACCAGAATTTTGCACTGACCCGCGATGTCGGCGAAGCTTTCCTCGATATCTTTCCCAAGCTGGTGCGCCGCCGGATGAATCAGCCATTCACCGCTGAAGAAAAGCAGGCGCAGCGCCGCTGGCGCGGGCTCTATGCCGAATTCAACCTCGTATATGATCGCGGCACGACCTTTGGCCTGAAAACCGGCGGAAATGTCGACGCGATTTTGATGAGCCTTCCGCCCGAAGTGGCGTGGGATTAACCCCAAATGCCATATAGCCCGATTGCCGATGGCGAGCTTGGTGCCATTGTAACCTCGCTGGAAATGACGAACCGTCCGCCCTTGCGCGCGCTACCTGCGTCAGATTTGCGGCTAGAGCCATGGCACGCCCCGCATGCCGACAAATATCGCGCACTCTATCGCCGCATTGGTGAGCCATGGCTGTGGTTCTCACGCCTTGAAATGGATGACGATACGCTGATTGCGATCATTCACGACCCCAAAGTACGGATTTGGGCGGTGGTCGATAGGCGCGGTATTGAAGTCGGCATATTAGAACTCGACTTCAGAACCGATGGCGCATGTGAAATCGCCTTTTTCGGCCTGATCCCCGAACTCGGCGGCAAGGGCCACGGCAAATGGTTGATGGCCATGGCGCTTCAGCTGGGTTGGGCAGAGGCGGGCGTGCAACGCATGTGGGTGCATACATGCACGCTGGACGGTCCCACGGCGCTCGCCTTTTATCAAAAGGCCGGGTTCATTGCCTATCAAAGGCAATTGGAGACATTTGCGGACCCGCGGATCAGCGGCCTCATCCCCCGCGATGCAGCGCCGCATATTCCCATTATTGGTTAGCCGTCTGTGCCCCAAGCTGACGATACACCGCCGTCGCAGCGATAACATAAATAACAGCCTCAACCGCCGCGAAAAACGCGCTGACCGCAGCTTGGACGATGGGAATGCCGCCCTCACCCGCAATTGCTTGGCATATCCCGGCGACGGCATCACCAGCGATCCCGGAAACCAGGCGTATAGCGACCGCGATAAACAGCGTCAGTATCACGATGGCCCAACCGCATGTGCGCGTTGTCGCCCAAGTCTGTTTCACCGCGTCTATGATGCCAAGCGCGGGTTCTTGCGCGATGACCGCGGGGAGGACGGCAAAACGGCCCGTGAGATAAAGTCCGGGAATGATGAACAGCAAAAACCCTGCAAATGTCGCCCAGCCGGTAACGACTGTCGCTGTGAGATATGTCGGGAACAAAGCGGCGGCGATGACAAGCGCGTCGCCGACTTTAGCCAATTTGCGTCCCGAAATCAGGACATAAAGCGCAAGGCTGCCATACATTGTAACAAGCATCGCCGGCAACAAGACCGGCCAATTCGCCGCGAAATAACCGCTGAACGCTGCGATTACTTTGGGGGTGTCGTCAAAGCTTTCAAGGATGAGCGGAGGCGCGAGATAGCCCGCGATCCAGTTCGACATGAAAATGAAAAAGCCCGCAATGGCGATAATGGCTTCACGGTGCGCCGCGAATGAAGCGCGCGCATCTTTTGCCACCGCACGATAATCAAGCTTCTTTTGCATATACACTCCCTAGGGTCAGGACCTACTAAATGCACCATCGCGGCGTCAAAATGGCAAAGATATCGAAGTAAAATGTCCACCGCAGGCAGTTATTCTGCCTGCAAGGGCATTTTGCTTTGAGATCGAAGCCATTTTGGCGTCCTTCGGATTTGGTCCATATTGTCCATTGCTACGTTGGCAAGCTTGGACTTAGAACCACTAAGTCCGGCGCTTGCCGCCTTGCACTGAACAATATGGCCTCAAACCGCGAAGGTGCATTTAATAGGTCCTGACCCTTGCGCATCGCGGCGTAGAGGCTGACATATCCGGTGGCAAGCGGCTTGCACCATGCTAAGCACCGCGCATGAAGATCGATTGCAATATTGATTGGGACGTTTCCGAAGGGCTAACCCCCTATCCCGAAGCCGTTGCCCGTATGGAAGCATTGCAGGCCGCCATCCGTGACGAAAACGCACGGGAGCTTATCTGGCTGCTGGAACACCCACCATTATACACAGGCGGGACGAGCGCGGACCCGGCAGAATTGCTGAGCTCCGCATTTCCCGTGTACGACACCGGACGCGGCGGACGGTACACTTATCATGGGCCGGGGCAGCGTGTGGGCTATGTCATGCTCGACCTTGCCAAGCATTGCAAAGATGTCCGCTGTTACGTGCATGCGCTAGAGGGTTGGGTTATCGCCGCGCTTGGCCGTTTCGGGGTAGAGGCACGCCGCGCCGAGGGCCGTGTTGGCATATGGTGCGACACCAAAAATGGGCAGGAAGCGAAAATCGGCGCAATCGGCGTGCGCATCCGCAGATGGGTGACGATGCATGGCTTTGCGGTGAATATTGCGCCTGATTTGAATCATTTCGGTGGCATCGTCCCATGCGGGATATCCGAATATCCGGTCACAAGCCTCGCCGACCTTGGCATTGACGCATCAATGCAGGACTTCGACGCGGCTTTGCGCGCCACCTTCCCCGACTTTCTCATTAACCTTGCCAAAGCGGGCGGAAATTGTACGGTCGCGCCGGAATAGAGAACTGAGGACGATATGCGTTTCAATATCATGGCACCTGCCTTTGCAGCCTTACTGGCATTGTCCGCCTGTGGCGGTGGCAAAGAAGACAATCAGGTCACCGAAACGCGGATGGACAATCTCGAAAGCCTTAAAGGCACGATCAGTGACGACATGATTAACACCGACGAATCCACCGAAGAGGCACCTGTTGAAGCGATGCCTGTGCGTGCCGATACCGATGCTGAAAAAGCAGCGCCGGAAGAAAGTGACGAACCCAAAACCGATGGTTCAGATGAACCAAAAATTGAAGAACCAAGCGAGCCAAAGTGATCTTAAGTAGCGCCATACAACTGCCCTGTGGGGCCGTACTCAAAAACAGAATAGCAAAAGCCGCAATGACCGAGGGGTTGGCGGACACGCAAGGTGTGCCGACGCCCGAATTGCAGCGCCTGTACGGTATCTGGTCTGATGGAGGCGCGGGTCTCCAGATTTCGGGCAACATCCATATTGACGCCGACCATCTGGAACGGGCCGGAAACGTCTTTTTCAGCGGACAGCCGGACGAAGCGATGATGGACGCGCTCAAATCATGGACCAAGGCCGCGACCCGCAATGGCAACCATTTTTGGGCGCAGATAAGCCATGCGGGCCGCCAGACCATGCGGGGCATCAATCCACGGCCCAAGGCGCCATCCGCCGTTAAGTTGGGCTTGCCCGGCGGACAATTTGGAATGCCGGTTGCATTGACTGAGGATGAAATCCTAAATCTGATTGGCCGTTTCGGCCAAGCGGCACTGCATTGTCAAAATGCGGGGTTCACGGGCGTTCAAATCCACGCAGCGCACGGCTATTTGATTTCCCAATTCCTCAGCCCGAAGTCAAACCAGCGCACCGATCGCTGGGGTGGCAGCCTCGTCAACCGCGCCCGTTTCTTGATGTTCACCGTCAACACCGTCCGGACTTTAGTTGGCCCTAATTTCCCGATTTCGGTCAAGCTGAACAGCGCGGATTTCCAGCGCGGCGGTTTTGCGTTTGAAGACAGCCTTCAGGTGGCCCGCTGGCTTCAGGATGCTGGCGTTGATTTGATCGAAATATCGGGCGGCACCTATGAGCAGCCTAAGCTATTGGGCATCGAGGGGATGGAAGCCGAAGAGACGCAGACTGTCGCGGAAACAACACTCGCCCGCGAAGCCTATTTCGTTGATTTTGCCAAAGCGATGAAGAGCGAGTTGACCATTCCATTGATGGTCACTGGCGGTTTCCGTAGCGCGTCCGCCATGGAACAGGCGCTGCGCAACAAGGCGGCGGACGTTATCGGATTGGCGCGGCCATTATGCGTCATGCCCGAAGCGCCAAAGCGGCTTCTCGGTGGTTTGGCCATGCTGCCCAAGGTTGAAAACCAGCTTAAGCTGTTGCCCGAGTGGTTATCCAGCCTACGCAAGATAAAGGCGGTGCGCGGGATTGAAGGCTTTGCGACCCAATATTGGTTTTACAGCCAGATATACGCGCTGGGACGTACCGGCCGGACTAAGCCGACCGTCACGGTCTTCGAGGCTCTACGTGAAGTAGAATCCTATCAGAGAAGCTGGCTTAAAGAGCGGCGTGCCGCGAAGGCTTAATCGCCTTCGCCGGGATCCGCGCTGAAATATTTGTCGAACTTGCCTTCTTCGCCCTTATGCTCGTCTGCATCTGCAGGCGGTTCGCGGCTGGATGTGATGTTAGGCCATTCTGCGCTATAGGTTGCGTTCAACTCAAGCCATTGTTCCAAACCGCTTTCGGTGTCTGGCAAAATCGCTTCTGCAGGGCATTCGGGTTCGCACACGCCGCAATCGATGCACTCATTTGGGTTGATGACGAGCATATTGTCGCCTTCATAGAAGCAATCCACCGGACATACTTCAACGCAGTCCATATATTTGCAGCGGATGCAGGCATCGGTAACGACATAAGTCATTGGCGGAACTCTCCCATACAGAACGGCGGATTAGCCGTTTCATTTCCTCTGCCTATTGCGTGGCGCAGGGGGAAGTCAACGCCGGATTGCACCGAGTCGCCAATTTTTTAGTCGATACGCTGATAGAAAAGCTGCGCCTCTGATGCCGGGCCACGCCGAACAGGGACAGAGAGCAGCTTTAAAGTCAAAACAGCCTCGCCCAATGGCATGGTGATAATATCGCCAACGCGAACCGCGGCGCTGCCCTTTTCGATCCGGCGGCCATTCAACCTTATATGGCCAGCCTCCGCCCAACTCAACGCGAGCGAACGGCTTTTGGCCAATCGCAGAAAGAACAGCAGCTTGTCGATCCGCAAGGTTTGCCTGACCTTTTAGAGCTTGAGGCCCTTGAGCGCAGCCAATTGCAAGGCCAATGC